>DATCMN010000147.1:0-3620 GCA_036563405.1 Naasia sp.
ACGTGCAGAACTGCATCCTCGATGGGACCCCACCGCTCGACGAGGAGTGCCCATGACCCCCACCCCCGGCTGGTACGACGACCCGTGGCACGAGAGCCGGATCCGCTGGTGGGACGGCGAGAAGTGGACTGCTCACGCCGCGCCTCGACCCGCGACTCCTACTGCGGCTCCTCCTGCGGCAGCGCCAGCGACTGCTGCTTCGACGCCGGCTCCCGCGACGAATCCCGTCCCGGTCCTCACGCAGACCGCCGGCTCGGCGCTGCCGCCCGTGCAACCTACACCGGCGACGCGGCGTCTGCGGCCGAAGACCATCGCGATCCTCGCTACCGTCGGCGGTCTCCTGTTCCTGTCCGGCACGGTAGCGGCGGGCAACGCCGCGCAGAACGCACTCAGCGTCGCCTCCGTCGGCGAGGTCACCACGAAGAGCGCGTCACCCACCCCGACGCAAGAACCGGAGAAGCCGACGGAGACCTTCGAGACGGTGACCGAGACCGAGGTGGTGCCATTCGCGCGCTCCAGCGTGGATGACGGCGCTCTAGCGCAGGGCACCAGCCAGGTGACCCAGGTCGGCGTGGATGGCGTGCGGACGAAGACCTATCGCGTAACGCTGCGCGACGGTGTGGAGGTGGAGCGCAAGGTCGTCGCAGACACGGTGACGACCGCTCCCGTCGACGAGGTCACGGCTGTGGGCACCTACGTCGCGCCTCCGCCGCCCCCGCCCGCTCCGGTGGTTGCCGCGCCGCCGCCAGCGCCCGCCGCCGGTGGTGGCTGCGACCCGAACTACGCGGGGCAGTGCGTGCCGATCGCCTCGGACGTCGACTGCGGAGGCGGCACCGGCAATGGGCCGGCGTACGTGTGGGGGGCCGTCACCATCGTCGGCACCGACATCTACGACCTCGACCGGGACGGCGATCGGATCGCCTGCGACAAGTAGGACGGGGCAACCCGGCCACCGAGGACGGATCCGCTTCGCCGACGCGCCGGATTGCAGGGCCGCAAGAATCTGGCGCCCGGGTACGTTGGCCGCCGGCTCCGCACCTGTCGGCGCCCAGGAAGGAGACATCGTGGAGACTGCCGCAATCACTCAGTGGACGTTCGTGCAGGAGGTCCCCATCCCGGACGACGTGTCCGCGCTCCTCGTCGAGGGCGAGACCGCCTGGGCTGCGTTCAAGACCTTCCGGGACAGTGCGATCTTCACCAGCAAGCGTCTGATCGTGCGGGACGCCCAGGGGATGACGGGTAAGAAGGTGGAGATCTACTCGCTGCCCTACTCCAGCATCAACATGTGGTCCTCCGAGAATGCGGGCACCCTCGACTTCAACGCCGAACTCGAACTGTGGACCCGCGCGGGCAGGATCAAGATCAAGGTCGGCAAGGGTGCAGACATCCGTCGCATCGACCAGCTCATCGCGCACTCGGTGCTGGCGTCGCGCTGAGTCCCTGAGCGCGGCACGTCGATCCTTCGCTGTTCGCCCGCGTCCAGGACGGTGTCCGCCGCATCGGCGGGCACCGTCGTCGCTTCCTGCTCACGCGTTATGGATCCATGTCGCTGCAGTCTCACAGCCCGGACGACGCTCGACGAGGAGTGCCCACGATGGCTGTTGGAGGCTGGCAGACCCGAGTCGCGAGCTGGTGCATCGCTGACCGTCGGGCAGACGGGCTGCGGAATAGCCTCGCTCCCGAAGAGTTGAGGCAAAGGCGGCAGCACTCGCCGCTCACCCTCAGAAGGAGCCCCCACCGCATGACCGTCGACTCCCCGGCCTCCACCGCGACCATCGCCGATCTCAACGTCTTCCCACTGTCGCTCGGCGGCAACGTCTTCGGCTGGACCGCCGATCGAGACGCCTCCTTCGCGGTGCTCGACGCGTTCTCGGCCGCCGGAGGCAACCTCGTCGACACCGCGGACGGCTACTCGTCGTGGGTGCCCGGCAACGCGGGTGGTGAGAGCGAGACGATCATCGGCGAGTGGATGGCCGCGCGCGGCAACCGGGATCGGGTCGTCGTGGCGACCAAGGTGAGCCAGCACCCGCAGTTCCGCGGCCTGGCGCCGGACAACGTGCGAGCGGCCGCTGAGGCGTCCCTGAAGCGGCTCGGCACGGACCGGATCGACGTCTACTACGCCCACTTCGACGACGCAGATGTCCCGCTCGCCGACACGGTGGGCGCCTTCTCGCAGCTCGTCGACGACGGCCTGGTGCGCGCCGTCGGCATCTCGAACTACTCGGCGGAGCGCATCGACGAGTGGTTCCGCGTGACGGAGGAGGGCGGCTTCCACCGCGCGATAGCCCTGCAGCCGGAGTACAACCTCGTCGAGCGCGGCTTCGAGGACGCACTGCAGGCCCGCGCGGAGAAGTACGGCCTGGGCGTCTTCCCGTACTTCGCGCTCGCCTCGGGCTTCCTGACGGGCAAGTACCGCTCCAGCGACGACCGCGACGCCAGCCCCCGCGGCGGCCGGGCCGTCGGCTACCTCGACGACCGCGGACAGCGTGTCCTCCGCGCGTTGGACGAGGTCGCCGCGGCGCACGGCGCCAGCGTCACCTCGGTCGCGCTCGCGTGGCTGCGTTCGCAGCCGACGGTGGTGGCACCGATCGCGAGCGCCCGCACTGTCGAGCAGCTGCCCGACCTCCTCGCCTCCGCGACCCTGCAGCTCACGGCGGAGGAGCTCCGGGCGCTCACCGCGGCGTCCGAGCGCTGAGGCCGGCCGGGTCCGGACCTCAGCGGTCGGACCCGGCCGATCCTGCCGGCGACCGGTCGGTCTTCGACTTCCCGCGCGTCACCCGCGCGATGACGAAGAGGATCGCGCCCACGGCGATGTAGCCGAGGGTGCCGAGCCAGACGACGCCGGTCTGCTGGGTGAGCAGCACGACGCTCGCGATGGTGGCCAGCACCGGCACCACCGGCCACACGCTGAAGTGCGGGTGCTCGACCTTGTCCTTCTTCAGGACCAGCACGCTCACGTTCGCGGACAGGAAGACCAGCAGCAGGAGCAGGACGGTCGTCTCGGCGAGCGTGCCGACGTCGCCGAAGAAGCTCAGCACCATGGTCGCGCCGGCGACGAAGAGGATCGACACCCACGGGGTGCGACGGTTGGGGAGCACGCGCCCGAACACGGACGGCAGCAGCCCCTCCTCCGCGAGGCCGAAGGCCACCCGGCTCGCCATCACCATGAACAGCAGCGCGCCGTTCGCGATCGCGACCAGGGCGATGAGGCTGAACAGCCAGGACGGGATGCCGACACCGCTCGCGGCGACGACGTCGAGCAGCGGCCCGGACGACTCGGCGAGCTCGGCGGGCGGAACCACGATGACGGCGCCCAGCGCAATGAGCAGGTAGACCACCGCGGCGGTGGCGATCGCCCCGAACAGCGCCCGCGGGTACGACTTCGACGGGTTCCTCACCTCCTCCGCCATGTTCGCGGCGGCCTCGAACCCGAGGAAGGAGAAGAACGCGACGATCGACGCCGCGAACGCGCCCTGCAGCGGCGGGACGTCGGACGCGAATTCGGTCAAGCGGGACGGATCGCCGTTCCCCCCGCCGAAGAACACGACGGCGCAGAAGATGACGATGACGAGGCCGCTCACCTCGATCACCGAGGCCACCAGGTTCGCCGTCAGCGACTC
>DATCMN010000157.1:0-3912 GCA_036563405.1 Naasia sp.
GCGCCGCGATCCGCTGGCGCCCATGGGGTACCGACGCGAGTACGTGGAGACCTTCGATCCCACCAACGTGCTGACCACCGTGCGGGCCCACCTGCTCGGCGGCCGGTACGCGGTCGAGGACGAGACGGGCTTCTACCGCTACACGGGGGAGTTCCCGTCCGGGGCCCTCGGCCTCGCCAGCGAGCACGTGAGGTTCGAGGACCTGCTGCACACGCGCGCCACCCGCGTCGTCGTGATCTCCCCCGACCACGGCGTGGAGGAGTTCCTCGGCGTCGTCGAGCGGATGGGCCTGCATCGGGTCAGCTACACGGTCGGCTGGACCGCCTGGCTCGACATCGCGCCGGACGGCGTCAACAAGGCGACGGCGATGGAGCGGGTCCGCGAGCTCCTCGGCGCCTCCCGGCGCAACCTGGTGGCTGTCGGCGACGGTCGCAACGACATCGAGCTGCTCACCTGGGCCGCCGAGTCGGGCCGCGGCGTCGCCATGGGGCAGGCTCCCGAGGACGTGATCGCTGTCGCGTCGGAGGTCACCGGCACCGTGCACGAGGACGGCCTCCGCCAGGTCCTCGCCACCCTCTGATCCCGCACTCTGACGCCGCGGTCGCACGCGCTGATCAGCAACACTTCGGCAGAGACGCACCGGCACGCTGCCTGCGTTTCCGCCGGAACGTTGCGTCATTACACTCGGACTGCGGTTCCGCCCTCGGGCGGACCGAGGAGGGCTGTCCGAGCGGCCGATGGAGCTGGTCTTGAAAACCAGTGGGCAGAGATGTCTCGTGGGTTCGAATCCCACGCCCTCCGCACAGCGGCTGATTCCTGCGACGAGGTCACTCCAGCGCGTCGAGGTACTGCAGGGCGGTCGCCCACCACAGCGCGGGCAGGCTGCAGACCGCCAGGGCCACGGCGGCACCGAGGAGCACGAGCCCCGCGCGGCACGCGTGGAAGACGAACGATCGCGGCACGAGCGGGACGTCGTCGAAGTATTCGAGGAGGTCGGAACTCGCGGACACCACGTGCCCGCGTCTGCCGACGGAGTACTGGAGCAGCTCTGCCGCCCGCCCGCCGCCGACGTACAGCCGCTCCCTGAGGCCCTGGGCGCGGTACGCCGATGCGTAGGCGTGTGCCCGCGCCGTCCTGACGACGTCGGAGAACACGGCCTTGGAGGCCCCGCGCAGTGCCGGCAGGTTCTTCATGTTCGGCCCCTTCTTCGATCAGCAGGAGGGCAAAGCTACGTCGCCCCGATGAGGGGCGCGATGTCGACTCACCCCCACTAGGGGCGTCAGAGGGGCGGGCGGGATGGGGCGCCGGCACGGGGATGACGCCTCAGGGGGCATCTCAGCGGTCCGCCCCAGGAGCGAACCCCGCCGGACTTTCCCGCGCTGCAGTGCGTCGAGGCGTTTTTCGAGGTGACACTCGTACCCTGTAGGAGGGTGGCGGAGGACTCACGTGCCCCCGCCTGCATCATCGCGGCTTCCCGCCGTACCATCCTGCCCAAGAGAGGACACCGGTGAGCGGCAGAAAGGACACGGGCACAGGCCCCGCGACGGCTTACGCCCGCCACGGCCGCCTCCACCGCGCACCTGTCGGCGTCGCGATCTCCAAGTTCCTCGCGGCTGCGGTGGGCGTCACCCTGGTCAGCGCCGGCTCCATCGCGGCCATCGCGGCCTGGGATCTCAACCGCCAGGTGCAGACCGTGCACCTGCAGAACGAGGACGCGCTGGGCGACATCCCGGAGATCGGCGCGATCCCCGGCGGCGTGAATCTGCTCCTCGTCGGCAGTGACAGCCGCGCGAACTCGGTGTACGAGTACGGCAAGGACGAGGGCAGCGAGCTCAACGACGTCAACATCCTGCTGCACATCTCCCAGGACCACACCAACGCCGTGGCGGTCAGCTTCCCGCGCGACACCCTCGTGCCGATCCCGGAGTGCCAGGACGGCGAAGGCGGGACCACCGGTCCCTTCTCCGCGCAGAAGATCAACACCGCCCTCAGCCACGGCGGCGGTGCCGAGAAGGCCGGCCTGGCCTGTGCCGTCGCCACTGTCGAGAATCTCACCGGCCTGGCGATCCCGTTCGCGGCGATGATCTCCTTCGACGGGGTGATCGAGATGTCGAACGCCATCGGCGGCGTCCCCGTCTGTGTGGCGGATCCCATCGAGGACACGCACACGGAGCTGTTCCTGCCCGCCGGCCTGCACGAGCTGCAGGGCATCGACGCCCTCAAGTTCCTCCGCACCCGCTACGGCATCGGGGACGGCAGCGACATCACCCGCATCAGCTCCCAGCAGGTCTTCCTGTCGTCGCTCGTGCGCAAGGTGAAGAGTTCCGACACCCTCACCGACATCTCGAAGCTGTACGGGCTGGCCGGGGCCGCGGTCCGCAACATGCAGTTCTCCGACTCGCTCGGCAACGTCGACACCATGGTGCAGATCGCCAAGGCCCTCGCGCCTGTCGACCTCAGCAAGATCGTGTTCGTGCAGTACCCGACCGTCGAGGACGGCAACACGCTGTACCCGAACGAGGACTCCGCGACGGCACTGTTCACTGCGATCGCCGCCGATCAGTCTCTGGCGCTCACCACGGACACCACCGGTCTGCGCACCGGCTCGGTGCCAGCGGCCGGCACCGAGACGCCGCCGGCCACGCCTGCCGCACCGGAGACCCCGGTCGCACCGGAAGCGCCCGCGGACGGCTCGACCCCGACGGCGACCCCGACCGACCCGACGACCGCGGTGCTGCCCTCCGATGTGCTGGGCCAGACGGCTGCACAGGAGACGTGTTCGGTCGGCCGCACCCTCGCCGACCAGTAGGCGGACGCGCGCTCGGGGGCGGGCCGGATGCCCGCGACAGGCTATGCTTGTCGGCGACCACTGGAGACGTCGCATAGTCCGGTCGAGTGCACCACCCTGCTAAGGTGGAGTCCCCGCAAGGGGACCGAGGGTTCAAATCCCTCCGTCTCCGCGGATCGCTTGGACCAGGTCCATTCGATGCAGTACTGCGCCCGTAGCTCAACGGATAGAGCATCTGACTACGGATCAGAAGGTTGGGGGTTCGAGTCCCTCCGGGCGCGCAGAGACGAAGGCCGGTGTCATCCCTCGGGATGGCCCCGGCCTTCTCCGTTGTGCGGTTCCGGTTCATCACGAGGTTCGGCTGCGTTGCGCGCCGGCTGGCTGTCCCCCGCGGCTCGAATCATGCGGATCTCGTCGACTCCGTCCACCGTCTGCGCTGCCCCGTCCGGCACGAACCCGTGGCGCCGGTAGAACGCCTGCGCTCGCGGATTAGGGTCGGCGACCCAGAGGGACACGTCACGCTCGGGTGGGATGACGGCGCTGAGCAGGGCGGCGCCCGCGCCGGTCCCGTGGTGGTCGGCGAGGACGTAGAGGACGAAGAGCTGCCAGTCGGCGGATTCAGGAGCCGCGGGCCCGGACATCGCGATTCCGACGACCTCGCCCGCCACTTCGGAGACGGCCGCGATGTTGCGTCGGTACACAGGGTCGGTGAGCGCGGTGAGCCAGAACCCCTCCCGCGCCTCGACCAGGCCCGGATCGTCGAGGAGGGAGTCCGCCATCAGACCTCGGTAGGTTTCGCGCCACGACTGGACGTGCACGCGCGCCATCTGAGAAGCGTCCACCGATCGCGCGGGACGCACCCTCCACCCCGTAGTCATGCGGCGATCGTAGTCAGCGCCTCCTCGCCCCTCCCCGCCCTGACTCTTTGCAACGATGAAAAGAGCGGTTAGGCTCCGGGGATCGAAGGGGGCCGAATGCCTGCAACTCTCCGGGACGTCGCGGCTCTCGCGGGCGTGTCGATCCGCACGGTGTCGAACGTCGTCAACGGCTACGAGTTCGTGAAGGCGTCGACCCGGGAGCGCGTGTCGGCGGCGATCGAGCAGCTCGGCTACCAGCCGAACCTC
>DATCMN010000159.1:0-4068 GCA_036563405.1 Naasia sp.
CCGCCACCACCGCGGCGACGAGCACGATGAGCCCGCCCCGGTCGGCGTTGGGGAACGGGTCGCCGGCGACGATGAGCACGACGACGGCGAGCACGAGCAGCGCGACCGTGGTCGTCTTGCGGTCGCGCTGGCCGATCCCGAGGTCCAGGATCGGACGTCCGCCGCCCTCCTCGGGCAGCAGCAGGGCCGCCACGACGTACGCCACGAGACCCAGGCCGCCGAGGGCGATGAGGACCACGCCGATGACGCGGACGATGGTGGGGTCGAGGTCGAACGCGCGGGCGATCCCGCCGCACACTCCGAAGAGAACACGGTCGTCCCGGCTGCGCTCGATGGTGCGGGGCTGATCCATGCTCGGCAGGATCGCGCCGCGAAGGTCGGCGCGCCATTGGGGATGACCCCGACCGCGCCCTCGGAACCCCTCAGGGACGCCGGGGCCCGTTGGTAGACTGGGACATCCCCGCCAATCGACCCCGCCCACTCATCCATCGACCCCTTCGGGTCGAATACAGGAGTGGCGGGTAGTTCACCGTCCCCACGACACGACGATCTTCAAGCACCAGCGCCGCCACCAGTAGGAAGGACGTACCCGCATGTTCGAGCGATTCACGGAACGGGCCCGCCAGGTGGTCGTTCTCGCCCAGGAGGAGGCGCGGACGCTCAAGCACAACTACATCGGCACCGAGCACATCCTCCTCGGCCTGCTCCGCGAGGAGGAGGGCCTTGCCGCTCGCGTGCTGGAGAGCCTCGACATCACCGTCGAGCGCGTCCGCGCACAGGTCGTGCGCATCGTCGGCTCCGGCGAGGAGGTGACGTCGGGCCAGATCCCGTTCACCCCGCGCGCCAAGAAGGTCCTCGAGCTCGCGCTGCGCGAGGCGCTGAGCCTGGGCCACAACTACATCGGCACCGAGCACATCCTGCTCGGCCTCGTCCGCGAGAACGAGGGCGTCGCCGCCCGCATCCTGCTCGACTTCGACGCGGACTCCGAGAAGATCCGCAACGAGGTCATCCGCATGCTGTCGGGCCCGGGCGGTCGCCGCCAGGGCGGCTCCGGCGCAGGCGCCGCGGCCGGCGCGGGCGCCGCGCAGGGCGAGGGCAAGAAGTCCTCCAAGCTGCTCGACCAGTTCGGGCGCAACCTCACCAAGCTCGCCTCCGACGGCAAGCTCGACCCGGTCGTCGGCCGCGAGAACGAGATCGAGCGGATCATGCAGATCCTCTCGCGCCGCCAGAAGAACAACCCGGTGCTCATCGGCGAGCCCGGCGTCGGCAAGACCGCGGTGGTCGAGGGCCTCGCCCAGCGCATCACCAACGCCGACGTGCCCGAGCTGCTGAAGGGCAAGCAGATCTACACGTTGGACCTCGCGGCCCTCGTCGCCGGCTCGAAGTACCGCGGCGAGTTCGAGGAGCGCCTCAAGAAGGTGATGAAGGAGATCACCCAGCGCGGCGACATCATCCTGTTCATCGACGAGCTCCACAACCTCGTCGGGGCGGGCGCGGCCGAGGGCGCGATCGACGCCGCGTCGATCCTCAAGCCGGCGCTGGCCCGCGGGGAGCTGCAGACCATCGGCGCCACCACGCTCGACGAGTACCGCAAGTACCTCGAGCGCGACGCCGCGCTGGAGCGCCGCTTCCAGCAGATCCGCGTCGACCCGCCGACCATCGAGCAGACCGTGCAGATCCTCAAGGGCCTGCGCGACCGCTACGAGGCGCACCACAAGATCAACATCACCGACGAGTCGCTCGAGGCCGCGGCGGAGCTCAGCGACCGCTACATCAGCGACCGCTTCCTGCCCGACAAGGCCATCGACCTCATCGACGAGGCCTCCGCGCGCATGCGGATCAAGTCGATGACCTCCCCGCCCGTCTACCGCGACCTCGAGGACGAGATCGAGTCGACGCGGCGCCAGAAGGAGGCGGCGATCGAGGCGCAGGAGTTCGAGAAGGCCGCCAACCTCCGCGACACCGAGCGGCGCCTGACGAACAAGAAGCGCGAGCTCGAGGAGCAGTGGGAGCAGGGCGAGTCGGGCGACCGGCCGTCCATCGGCGAGGAGGAGATCGCGGACGTCGTGTCCATGTGGACCGGCATCCCGGTGTTCAAGCTCACCGAGGCCGAGACCGCGAAGCTGATGCGCATGGAGGAGGAGCTCCACAAGCGCGTCATCGGGCAGCACGCCGCCGTCGAGGTCATCTCGAAGGCGATCCGCCGCTCCCGCGCAGGCCTCAAGGACCCGAAGCGGCCGACCGGCTCGTTCATCTTCCTCGGGCCGTCGGGCGTGGGCAAGACCGAGCTGGCGCGGACGCTCGCCGAGTTCCTCTTCGGCGACGAGGACGCGATGGTGCGCATCGACATGTCGGAGTACATGGAGAAGCACGCCGTGTCGCGGCTCGTCGGCTCGCCTCCCGGCTACATCGGCTACGACGAGGGCGGCCAGCTGACCGAGGCCGTGCGGCGCAAGCCGTACTCGGTGCTCCTGCTCGACGAGATCGAGAAGGCCCACCCGGACGTGTTCAACATCCTCCTGCAGATCCTGGAGGACGGGCGCCTGACCGACTCGCAGGGCCGGACGGTCGACTTCCGGCACGCGATCGTGATCATGACCTCGAACATCGGGGCGGGCGAGATCGCGCGCAACACGCCGCTCGGCTTCGCGGTCTCCGACGACGAGACCGGCATCACGTACGACGACATGAAGAACCGGATCATGGGCGAGCTCAAGAAGGTCTTCCGGCCTGAGTTCCTCAACCGGATCGACGACGTCATCGTGTTCCACAAGCTGCAGAAGGACGAGATCAAGGAGATCGTCGACCTGCTGCTCATGCGGATCCGGTCGTCGCTCGCCGAGCGGGAGCTGCAGCTCGAGCTCTCCGAGCCGGCGCGCGACTTCCTCGTCGACAAGGGCTGGGACCCGGCGATGGGCGCCCGCCCGCTGCGCCGGGCGATCCAGCGCTACATCGAGGACCCGCTGGCCGACTTCGTCCTGCGCTCGGAGCTGCACCCGAACCAGATCGTGGTCGCCGACGTGCCCCAGGGCCCGGAGAACGACGGCGCCGAGATCGAGCTCACGCTGCTCGAGGGCCCGCCGAAGACCCCGGTCGCCGTGGGCGCCGGCGAGGGCGAGACGACCGAGCAGGGCGGCGAGGACGCCGGCGACGAGCCGGCGGCGACGCCGACCGACGGCGAGTAGCCCCGGCCGGAACCGATCAGATGCAGCGAGCGGGCGGCCGAGAGGCCGCCCGCTCTGCGTTCTAGGGCAGGAAGCGCCAGCCGGCGAGGTACGCGGTGCGGCGAACGGCGGGAGAGTCCTCGCCCCGGTCGTCGAAGATGCCGGTGAAGGCGATGATGTCCCCGTGCGCGAGCAGGTCGCCGCGGAACGGCCGTAGCGGCGCCTGCGGCACGCGGGGGGCCTCGATGGGCAACGGCGCGCCGGTGCCCAGGTCGGCGGCGGCGAAGCTCGCGGCCGTGAGGCTGAAGATGCGCTCACCTACGACCTTCAGCCGGCCGACCGGCAGGCGCGCGTCGAAGTCGCGCACCGCGGCTCCATCGTGAAGGCGCAGGCGCAGCAGCTGGTCGGTCGGGCCGTCGCGCCAGGGTGCCAGCAGCGCCCCGCCCGGGAATCCCAGCACGCGGGAGGCGCCCCGCACGTCGTCGCGCGGCCGGCACCGGAAGCCGTCGATCGGGGTCCCGGTGGACTGCGAGAGGGCGAGCACCGGGCAGTGGCGCGCCTCGGGGTCCAGCGCAACCCGGCCGGCGACGTAGAGGCGGTCGCCGCTGACCGAGATCGAGCGCAGCCGGCCGAAGACGAGGCGGTCGAGCGGGCCGATGGGCCGGCCGTCGAGGCCAAGGGTCGTCACCCGCTTGGCCCGGAGCCCCGGACCGGGCCCCGTCTGGCGGGTGACGAGCACGACCCGGTCGCCCGCGCCGGCCAGCCGGCGCACCCCGGTCAGCACCGGCGAGGTGAACGAGGTCACCGGCTCGCCGGTGATCCGCGAGAAGGCCAGCAACGGACCTTCCGAGCAGCCGGTGCCCGGACCGGGCGTCCCCGGCGACCGGCCGGGCTGGACCACCAG
>DATCMN010000165.1:0-3392 GCA_036563405.1 Naasia sp.
TCGTGACCAGCTCGATCACGCGATTGCCGAGTACGGCGCCCATGACCGTCACACCGATCGTGCCGCCCAGACTGCGGAAGAACGCGACGCCCGCACTCGCCACCCCGAGCTGGCTGGCCCGGACTGAGTTCTGCACGACGAGGACGAGATTCTGCATCACCATGCCGACGCCCGCGCCCATCACGAACATGAAGATCGCGACGAGGACGAACTCGGTGTCGTACCGGATGGTGGTCATCAGAGCCACGCCGATGATCAGCAGGACCGAGCCGGTGACCATGTACCGCTTCCACCTGCCGGTGCGGCTGATCACCTGGCCGATGACGATCGACGAGAGCAGCAGACCGATCACCATGGGCAGCGTCATGAGGCCCGACTCGGTGGGGGTCTTGCCGCGGGCGAGCTGCATGTACTGGCCGAGGAACACGCTGGAGCCGAACATGGCGACGCCGACGGAGATGCTCGCGAGGACGGCGAGCGTGAAGGTGCGGTCGCGGAACAGCGAGAGCGGGATGATCGGCTCCGCCACCTTGAACTCGGTGAGGATGAACAGTCCGGTCAGCACCAGAGCGCCGCCCACCATGAGGTAGGTCTGCCAGGAGTTCCACTCGAACTGGTGCCCGGCGAGCGAGATCCAGATGAGGAGCAGGGACACCGCCGCGCTCACGAGCACCGCGCCCAGGTAGTCGATGCGCACGCGCCGCTTGTGCACGGGCAGGTGCAGGGTGAGCTGCAGGAGGATGAGCGCCGCGACAGCGAACGGGACGGCGACGTAGAAGTTCCAGCGCCAGCCCCACGCGTCGGTGATGAAGCCGCCGAGGAGCGGGCCGCCGACAGTTCCAACGGCCATGACCGCACCGAGGAGGCCGGCGTAGCGGCCGCGCTCACGCGGGCTGACGAGGTCGGCGATCACGACCTGCACCAGCGCGGTGAGGCCGCCGGCGCCGAGGCCCTGCAGGACACGGAAGGTGATGAGCATGTCGGTGTTCTGCGCAAGCCCCGCGAGACCCGAGCCGACGACGAAGATCACGAGCGCGAGCTGGACGAGCACCTTGCGGCTGAACAGGTCGGCGAGCTTGCCCCAGATCGGCGTGCTGACGGTGGTCGCCAGGAGGGTCGAGGTGATCACCCAGGTGTAGGCGTTCTGGTCGCCGCCGAGGTCGGAGACGATCACCGGCAGCGACGTGCCGACGACTGTCGCGGCGAGGATCGAGACGAACATGCCGAGCAGCAGCCCGGACATGGCGGACAGCACTGCGCGGTGGGTCATGGGCGCGGCGGGCGCGTCCTGGATGGGTGGGGCGGAAGTCATGGCACCTCGGAGCGGCGGGAAATGGTGGACGAATGTCAATCATAGGTAACCATGGACATTCGTCAACCATTCCCGCCCTGGCGCGCCGCAGGGAGACTGCAGGGCGGGACGAGCGACACCCGCCGCCATGACGCACGGCCGAGAGGTGCCCGCGGCGCCCGCGCACTTTCCCTCAACAGGATGACTTGCCCTCAACAGGCTGAAACAGCGGGTTTCCGCCTGTTGAAGGGGCGGTCATCCTGTTGAGTGCAGGTATAGGGCAGGCGGGCGGCAGGGGGCGGGCGGGCGGGTCTCAGGTGCGGCGGGCTGTCGGGAGCGACCGGCTAGCGCTTGCGCTTCTCGCGCACCCGCATGTTGAGCACGATGGGTGTGCCCTCGAAGCCGTAGATCTCGCGCAGGCGGCGCTGGATGAAGCGCCGGTAGCCGGGGTCGAGGAACGCCGTCGTGAACAGCACGAAGGTGGGCGGCCGGGTGGCGGCCTGGGTGCCGAACAGGATGCGCGGCTGGCGGCCGCCGCGGACCGGGTGCGGGTGCGCGGCGACGAGCTCCGACAGGAACGCGTTGAACTTGCCCGTGCCGATGCGCGTGTCCCAGCTGGCCAGCGCCGTCTCGAGCGCGGGCACCAGCTTCTCGAGGTGCCGGCCGGTCCGAGCGGAGATGTTGACCCGCGGGGCCCACGCGACGTGCGCGAGGTCCTGCTCGATCTCCCGCTCCAGGTAGCGGCGGCGCTCGTCGTCGAGGAGGTCCCACTTGTTGAACGCGAGCACGAGCGCGCGGCCCGACTCGAGGACCAGGTCGATGATGCGGACGTCCTGCTCGCTGATCGGCTCGGTCACGTCGATCAGGACGACCGCGACCTCCGCCTTCTCGAGCGCGGCCGTGGTCCGCAGGGACGCGTAGAAGTCGGCCCCCTGCTGCAGGTGCACGCGACGGCGGATGCCGGCGGTGTCGACGAAGCGCCACACCTTGCCGGCCAGCTCGATCTGCTCGTCGACCGGGTCGCGGGTGGTGCCGGCCAGCTCGTTGACGACCACCCGCTCCTCCCGGGCCGCCTTGTTGAGCAGGCTCGACTTGCCGACGTTCGGCCGGCCGACGATGGCCACGCGGCGGGGGCCGCCCACCTCCTCCTTGGCGACGGCGGAGACCTCGGGCAGCACCCGCAGGGCGGCATCGAGGAGGTCGGCCACGCCACGGCCGTGCAGCGCGGACACAGGGTGCGGCTCGCCGAGGCCCAGCGACCACAGCTCCGCGACCTGGGGCTCCTGCACGGCGTCGTCGATCTTGTTGGCGACGAGGAGCACCGGCTTGCCGCTCGCACGGAGCATCCGCACGACCCGCTCGTCGGTGCTCGTGGCGCCGACAATCGCGTCGACGACGAAGAGGACGGCGTCGGCGAGATCGACGGCGACCTCCGCCTGCGCGGCGACCGAGGCGTCGATGCCGCGCGCGTCGGGCTCCCAGCCGCCGGTGTCGACGAGGGTGAAGAAGCGGGCGCTCCACTCGGCACGGTAGGAGACGCGGTCGCGGGTGACGCCCGGGGTGTCCTCCACCACGGCCTCCCGTCGGCCGAGGATGCGGTTGACGAGCGCGGACTTGCCGACGTTCGGGCGGCCGACGATCGCCAGCACGGGCAGGGCCGGCAGGTAGCGGATCTCGTCGGGGTCCTCGACGGACAGGTCGAGGATGTCGAGGTCCTCGTCCTCCAGGTCGTAGTCGTCGAGGCCGCGGCGCAGGGACGATGCCCGCAGGGCCGCCTGGTCCTCGTCGAGGGTGGCGAGGCGCTGCTCGAGGTCGTCGGAGCCCGCGTCGTACTCGCGTTCGGTGTCACTCATGGTGCCTCAATCCTGCCGCACAGGGGCGCCAGGGGCGTCCGCGGGCCTTCTTCAGCACCCGAGTCGGCAGTTGCGGCTGCCATCTCACCGAGTTGGCAGCCATTCCTGCCGACTCGCGGGGGCGTTCGCGGCGCGGGGTCAGCGGGAGGCGGCGCGCACCAGGGCGACGAGCGCGTCGACGGTCTCGTCGAAGGTCAGCGACGTGGAGTCGAGGGTCGTTACGCCCTCCGCGGCGGTGAGGAAGTCGA
>DATCMN010000174.1:0-7693 GCA_036563405.1 Naasia sp.
GAACGGTGCCCGGCCACGTCGCCGTGGTCATGGACGGCAACGGCCGCTGGGCAAACTCCCGGGGCCTCACTCGAGTCGAGGGCCATCGCGCGGGCGAAGCGGCGCTCCTCGACGTGGTGGCGGGGGCCATCCAGGTGGGCGTGAAGCACCTCAGCGTCTACGCGTTCTCCACCGAGAACTGGCGGCGCTCGCCGGACGAGGTGCGCTTCCTCATGGGCTTCAACCGGGAGGTGCTGCACCGGCGGCGGGACCAGCTCAACGAGTGGGGAGTGCGCGTCCGATGGGCGGGGCGGAAGCCTCGGCTGTGGGGTTCGGTGATCAGCGAGCTCCAGTACGCGGAGCAGCTCACCGCCGGCAACGACGTCCTCACCCTCACCATGTGCGTCAACTACGGAGGCCGGACCGAGCTCGCCGACGCCGTGCGCGGCATCGCCGAGGACGTGGCGGCGGGGCGCATCCGTCCGGGCGCGGTCGGCGAGAAGCTGATCGCGAAGCGCCTGTACGTGCCCGAGCTGCCCGACGTCGACCTCTTCGTGCGCAGCTCGGGGGAGCAGCGGACCAGCAACTTCCTGCTCTGGCAGTCGGCGTACGCGGAGATGGTGTTCCTCGACACCCTGTGGCCGGACTTCTCCCGCCTCGACCTGTGGCGGGCGATCGAGCAGTACGCGAGCCGCGATCGCCGCTTCGGTGGCGCTCAGGACGCTCCGAAGGATGAGCCGGGGGCCTAGGACGACTTCGGCTCCGGCCTGATTTCGCGACCTGCCCAGTTCTAGGGCAACTCGGTGTCCAGTCGCCCAAGAACCGGGCAGGTCGGAGGTAGAGGTCGTCAGCCGCGGCGGACTGATTCGGCGAGGGGACCGAGGAGCCAGCGCTCGACAGCCCTATCGCTCGCCAGCCGCACGACCGCGAGGCCGGGATGGGTGGCCTCGAGTGCCGGGATCACCCTGTCGTACTTGCCGCGGGAGCGGATCGCCCACCAGATGATGTGGTCCCGCCCCGTGAAGAACTTCCAGAGCGGACCCTCGACGTTGCCGTTCCACAGGACCTCCCGGCGCACCCGGCGGCGGATCGTCCTGCCGATGAGGCGGGGGAGCGCCACCCGGGTCGGGTGGTCGAGCCACACGAGGGTGTCGGCTGCCGCTAATAGGGTCGGCCGCGCCGAGGCGTACTGCCACTCCGTGATCCAGGCCGGCCGGGCGGCGAGCTCGCTCACCTCGTCGAGGAAGCTCTCCCGGTAGGTCCAGTCCGGCCCGTGGTACAGCGCGTCGATCTCGACGTGCGGCGAGCCCGTCAGCGCTTCCAAGCGGCGGGCGAGAGTCGTCTTGCCCACTCCGGTCACGCCGGCGACCAGGATGCGGCGGGGGCGGTGCGGCAGCGGGCCGCCCTCGTCGAGCATCCGGCCAGGGTAGCGATCCCGCCGCCGGTAGACTGCTGAGCCGCACCGACCGGGCATCCAGCTCGGCCTACCCCGGGAGTCATCCGTGCCTGCAAACCGTCTCGATTCCGTCATCGCGCTCGCCAAGCGGCGCGGGTTCGTCTTCCAGGCGGGTGAGATCTACGGCGGCACGCGCTCCTCGTGGGATTACGGGCCGCTCGGCGTAGAGCTCAAGGAGAACATCAAGCGCCAGTGGTGGCGCGCGGTGGTGCGCGGGCGCGAGGACGTGGTCGGTCTCGACTCGAGCGTCATCCTGCCCCGCCAGGTGTGGGAGGCGTCCGGCCACGTCGAGGTGTTCTCCGACCCGCTGGTCGAGTCCCTGCACACCCACAAGCGCTACCGGGCGGACCATCTGCTCGAGGCGTACGAGGCCAAGCACGGTCATCCGCCGGCGAACGGCCTCGCCGACATCCGCGACCCCGACACCGGTCAGCCCGGTTCCTGGACGGAGCCGCGGCCGTTCTCCGGCCTGCTGAAGACCTTCCTCGGCCCGGTCGACGACGAGAGCGGCATGCATTACCTCCGTCCGGAGACCGCGCAGGGCATCTTCGTCAACTTCGCGAACGTGCTGAACTCCGCGCGGATGAAGCCGCCGTTCGGCATCGGCCAGATCGGCAAGAGCTTCCGCAACGAGATCACGCCCGGCAACTTCATCTTCCGCACCCGCGAATTCGAGCAGATGGAGATGGAGTTCTTCGTCGAGCCCGGCACCGACGAGGACTGGCACCAGTACTGGATCGACGAGCGGCTCCGCTGGTACACCGACCTCGGCATCAACCCGGACAACCTGCGCCTCTACGAGCACGCCAAGGAGAAGCTCTCCCACTACTCGAAGCGCACAGTCGACATCGAGTACCGGTTCGGGTTCCCGGGCGGCGAGTTCGGCGAGCTGGAGGGCATCGCCAACCGCACCGACTTCGACCTCTCCATCCACTCGAAGCACTCCGGCTCGGACCTCAGCTACTTCGACCAGACGAAGAACGAGCGCTGGACGCCGTACGTGATCGAGCCGGCCGCCGGCCTCACCCGCTCGCTGATGGCGTTCCTCGTCGACGCGTTCTCCGAGGACGAGGCCCCCAACACGAAGGGCGGCGTCGACAAGCGCACAGTTCTGCGCCTCGACCCGCGACTTTCGCCGGTGAAGGCCGCCGTGCTGCCGCTGTCCCGCAACGAGCAGCTGTCGCCGGTCGCCAAGGCGCTCGCCGCGGACCTGCGTCTCGACTGGAACGTCGACTTCGACGACGCGGGCGCCATCGGTCGCCGGTACCGCCGGCAGGACGAGATCGGCACGCCGTTCTGCATCACCGTCGACTTCGACACGCTGGAGGACAAGGCGGTGACGGTCCGCGAGCGCGACTCCATGAGCCAGGAGCGGGTGTCGACCGACAGGCTGCACGGCTACCTCGCCGAGCGGCTCGTCGGCGCGTGACGGCGCATCGCGGCGCGGCGCGGCGCGGATCCGGCGAGGGGGAGCGTCGATATCCTGACGCCGACCCCACTGATCGAGGACGAGGTGCGATGAACGAGCTGCCCGCTGCCGAACTGTCCGTCGCCACGCCGTTGAGCCAGGTGGTGACGCGCGCCCTCGACGAGGGCTCGCTCGACTACTGACGCAGGAGGCGCGCCGCGGCCGTCCGGTGGACGGTCCGGGAATGGACCATCCGCCTTCCCGGTTGCCGGAAGTGTGACGAATCCGATCAAGGTCGACATCTGGTCCGACATCGCCTGCCCCTGGTGCTACATCGGCAAGCGGAAGTTCGAGGAGGGCGTGCGCCGCTTCGGCGGGGACGTAGAGGTGGAGTACCACTCGTTCGAGCTGTCGCCGGACACTCCTGTCGACTTCTCGGGCAGCGAGGTCGACTTCCTCTCCGGGCACAAGGGCATCCCGCGGGAGCAGGCGGCGGCGATGATCGACCGGGTCAGCTCGATAGCCGCCTCCGTGGGCCTCGACTACGACTACGACGCCCTCCAGCACACCAACACGGTGCTCGCCCATCAGCTCCTCCACTATGCGAAGGCGCACGGCCGCCAGCTGGAGATGAAGGAGCGGCTGCTGTCCGCCTACTTCCTCGAGGGCCGGCATGTAGGGCGCATCGAGGATCTCGCCGACCTCGCCGCTGAGGTGGGCTTCGACCGGGACGACGTCGTGCGCGCCCTCACCGCGGGGGAGCATCTGCCGGCGGTGAAGGCGGATCAGGCGCAGGCGGCGGCGTTCGGGATCAACGGAGTCCCGTTCTTCGTGCTGGGCGGCAAGTACGGCATCTCGGGAGCCCAGGACGCCGAGGTCTTCGCGAATGCGCTCGGCCAGGTCGCCGAGGAGCAGGCAGCGTGACCGCCTCCGCCGTGCCCGGGTCGGCTTCTGAGTCCGCCGAGACGCCACTTGGTGCTGGTATCTCGCCGACTCACCAGCACCGAGTGGCACCTCAAGGGCTGATGCTGCTGGGGGATGCGGACGCCGGGGTGTGCATCGACGGCGTGTGCGAGGTTCCGGCGCGCGACTGAGCGCGCTCGGCTCCGCTAGTCGCCCGGTTCTGCTGGCATCTCGGCCGAAGAGGCGACAGAACCGGGCAACTCGGCGACGTCGTCGCTGCCGGTCAGCGTCGGGTGACTGACGCTCGGGTCAGTCGCTGATCTCGGCGACCGTCGCGCCGAGTGCCGCGATAAGCGCGTCCGCGTCGACGAAGAGGCTGAAGCCGTGCGCGCCGGCGCCCATCGCGACCCGGCGGCCGGCGATCCGCTCGTCGGCGTAGACGGGCCACGCGGTCGTGCTGCCGAGGGGCGTGATGGTGCCGCGCTCGTAGCCCGTCGCCTCGAGCGCCTGCGTGGCGTCGGGAAGCTGGAGCTTGTTGACACCCACCACCGCGCGGAGCTTCGCCCACGCGATCTGCCGGTCGCCCGGAACGAGAGCGAACAGGAAGGTGCCGTCCTTCCGCTTGGCGACGAGCGACTTGACGATGTCGGCCGGCTGCAGGCCGAGCAGCTCCGCCGCCGCCTCCAGCGACTCGGCTGCGGGCCGCGCCACGATCTCGACGTCCAGCCCGAGCTCCCGCGCCGCCTGTTCCACCCGCTCCCGACTCATCCTCCGAACCTACTTGCCCCCACCAGGACGGCCGACGCTCCATCAGGCGGCACGGGCCTCCGATCGCCTGGTGGAAGGCAGGCGATCCTGTTGAGGGCCAGTCCCGACGCCCCCCGGCCGGAAGGGTGCCGGCATCTGGGAGAATCGACGGGATGTCCTCTCTCACCGCGCCTGCCCCCGGCCTGACGATCGGGCCGCTGCGCCTCGACGCGCCGGTCGTGCTCGCGCCCATGGCCGGCATCACCAACACCGCGTTCCGGCGGCTCTGCCGGGAGTTCGGCGCGGGCCTCTACGTCAGCGAGATGATCACGACCCGCGCGCTCGTCGAACGCACCCCCGAGACGATGCGGCTGATCACGCACCACGAGTCCGAGACCCCGCGATCCATCCAGCTGTACGGCGTCGACCCGGCCACGACGGCCGAGGCCGTCCGGATCCTCGTCGACGAGGACCGCGCCGACCACATCGACCTGAACTTCGGCTGCCCCGTCCCCAAGGTCACGCGCAAGGGCGGCGGCGCCGCCCTGCCGTGGAAGACCGACCTGTTCCGGGACATCGTCGAAGGCGCGGTCCGTGCCGCTGGCCCGGTGCCGCTGACCATCAAGATGCGCAAGGGCATCGACGCCGACCATCTCACCTACCTGGAGGCGGGCCGAATCGCGGAAGGCGCCGGCGTCGCGAGCATCGCCCTGCATGCCCGCACGGCGGCCGACTTGTACTCGGGCCACGCCGACTGGTCGGCGATCGCGAAGCTCAAGGAGGCGGTGACGAGCGTCCCGGTGCTCGGCAACGGCGACATCTGGTCTGGCGAGGACGCCCTGCGGATGGTGCGGGAGACCGGGTGCGACGGCGTCGTCGTCGGCCGCGGCTGCCTCGGCAGGCCGTGGCTGTTCGGCGATCTCGCCTCCGCCTTCGCGGGCGAGGGCGCCATCGCGATGCCGACGCTCGGGGTCGTGGCGGAAACCTTCCGCCGGCACGCTGAGCTGCTCGTCGAGTTCTTCGACAGCGAGCCGCGCGGCTGCCGCGACATCCGCAAGCACGTCGCCTGGTACTTCAAGGGCTACCCGGTGGGCGGCGAGCTCCGGGCCAGCCTCGCCACCGCGGGGAGCCTGCAGGAGATCGACGACCTGCTCGGCACCCTCGACGCGGATTCGCCCTACCCGGGCGAGGCGGCCGAAGGCCAGCGCGGCCGGGCCGGCAGCCCGAAGCGCACGGTGCTGCCCGAGCGGTGGCTCGACAGCCGCACCCTCGGCAGCGCGGAGCGATGCGAGGTCGCCGACGCGGAGCTCTTCAACAGCGGCGGCTGACTGCAGACCGAGGAGCCGCTACGGCCTTCCCCAGCCGGTCGCCGGCTCCCCGGGATGCGACGGTCCGTGGGTTATGGTGAAGGCTCCGCCGCCGCCCGCGAAGAAAGCGAAATCCGATCAGCCGTTCCCCTGCCCGAGAGGTCCCCGTGGAGGCTGAGGCGCTGCGCGAGGACGTGTACGCGGGGTACGCCGAGCGCGATCGCGACCGCTGGCTCCCGGAGCAGCATTCGAGCAGGCGCAGCGACTTCTCCCGGGACAGGGCCCGCCTGCTGCACTCGAGCGCGCTGCGGCGCCTGGGGGCGAAGACGCAGGTGCTGAGCCCCACCGCCGGGCTCGACTTCGCGCGGAACCGGCTCACCCATTCCCTCGAGGTCGCCCAGGTGGGCCGCGAGCTCGGCGCGAGTCTCGGGCTCAACCCCGATGTCGTGGACACCGCCTGCCTCGCCCACGACATCGGCCACCCGCCGTTCGGCCACAACGGGGAGCGGGCGCTCGCCGAGTGGGCGGACGGCATCGGCGGGTTCGAGGGCAACGCGCAGTCCCTGAGGCTGCTCACCCGCCTGGAGCCGAAGGTGTTCGGCACGGACGGACGGCCGTACGGCGTCAACCTGACCCGCGCGAGCCTTGACGCGAGCTGCAAGTACCCCTGGTCGCTCGACGACGCAGTCGCCGACCCGAGCGGGCGCGCCAAGTTCGGCTACTACGCCGAGGACGCCGCCGCATTCCGCTGGCTGCGCGACGGTGCCCCGGTCGGGGTCCGCTGCATCGAGGCGCAGGTCATGGATCTCAGCGACGACATCGCGTACTCGGTGCACGACTTCGAGGACGCGGTGACCGGCGGGTACGTCGACGTGCGGGCGCTCGCCTCCCGCGACGACCACGAGGCGCTCGTGACCGCGGTGCACGCGTGGATCGGCGGACAGCACGACCACGCCGAGCTGCTCGCCGCGTTCGACAGGCTCGAGGGTCTCGACTTCTGGCTGACCCGGTGGGACGGCTCCCGCCGCGACCAGGGCCGGCTGAAGAACCTGACCAGCCAGCTCATCGGCCGGTTCGCGGGCGCCGCGACCCGCGCGACACGCGACGCGTACCCGGGGGAGCGCCTGAGCCGCTTCGCCGCGCACGTCGTCGTCCCGCCGTCGATCGGAGCCGAGATCGCCGTGCTGAAGGGCATCGTGGCGGCGTTCGTGATGACGGACAGTTCCCGTCGCCCCGTCTACCGCAACCAGCGCGAGCTGCTCCAGGAGCTCGCCGAATGCCTGCTCGAGCGCCCGGAGAGCATGGACCCGGCGTTCCGCTCCGACTTCGAGGACGCGGCCTCCGACGCCGCACGCCGGCGGGCTGTCGTCGACCAGGTCGCGAGCCTCACCGACCAGTCGGCCGTCGCATGGCACGAGCGCCTGACCGGCTGACCGCTCCGGCCGGCTACCGGGAACTGGTCGCCGAGGGCGTCCTGCTCGCGGGGGGCGCGCGGGCCCTTCTGCTGCAGCTCGCCCATCCCGCGATCGCGCGTGGCGTCGCCGAGCACAGCGGGTTCGCCGCGGACCCGACGCGCCGACTCCTCGGCACCCTCACCTATCTCTACGCGCTCGCCTTCGGCACTGAGGAGGAGGCGGCCCGCGCCGTCCGCGAGGTCGGCAGGGCGCACCGGGGCGTCGCATCGGCCACGGAGCCTGACGCGTACAGCGCGCGCGACCCCGGCCTCCAGCTGTGGGTGACCGCGACGCTCTACGACACGACGGTGCAGGTGGCCGAACTCACCTGGGGTCCGCTCGAGCCCGCCGTCGCCGACGAGGTGTACCGCGAGTCGGCCCGGATCGGCACGGCCCTCGGCATGCCGACGGGGGAGTGGCCGGCCGACCGGGAGGCGTT
>DATCMN010000182.1:0-2438 GCA_036563405.1 Naasia sp.
GACGCCGTCGCGCGCATGATCCGCCTGCTCGACCGCCCGGCCGACCGCGAGGTCCTCGCTCCGATGATCGAGCGCGAGATCCTGTGGCGGCTGCTCACCGGCCCTCTCGGCGGATCGGTGCGGCAGGTCGGGCTGTCCGACAGCAGCCTGACCCATATCAGCGGCGCCGTCCGATGGATCACCGAGCACCACGACGAGGCGTTTCGTGTCGAGGACCTCGCCCGCTCGTGCGGCATGAGCCCGTCCGCGTTCCACCGGGCCTTCCGGGCCGTCACCGCGCTGAGCCCCATCCGCTTCCAGAAGGAGATCCGCCTGCAGAAGGCGCGCCTGCTGCTCCTCGCCGGGGCCGACGACGTCGCGACGGCCGGCCACCGCGTCGGCTACGACAGCGCTTCGCAGTTCAGCCGCGAGTACCGGCGGCGGTTCGGCCGCCCGCCGGGCGAGGACGCCAAGCGCCTGCGCGCGCGGGCGGCCAGGGGCTGAGCTAGACGACCGGCCGGGCGGCGCGCGAGATCCGGCGACCGTCTCGGTCGCCGGCCGCGAGCAGCAGGCCCACGAACATGATCAGCATCGTTCCGACGTCGAAGCCCCCCAACAGCCCGAGCACCACCGACCACGCCACGACGCCGCCTCCGAGCAGCCCCGGGACGCGCTGACCGCGCCGGGCCATCCACGTGACCAGGGCGCCGAGCAGCAGGAACGGCACACCGAAGCTGCCCGGCGTCAACCAGAACGCCTCGGCCACGGCGAGCCGCTCCTCCGAGGGATGCAGCGACACCGTGTTGAGGAAGCCCTCGTCGGCGATCTGCGACCAGACGTCGCCGCGCATCAGTGCCGAGGCGGTGATGTGGAGGGCGCCGCCGGACACTGCGAGCAGCCCGCCGGCCAGCGTGAGCTTGTGGAGCCTGGGCTCGGCGGGGCCCGTCCGGCCGCGTAAGAACCCGTGCGAGGTGGTCATGTCGATCTCCATCCGCGTTGACGTCATCGAGCGTCTGCGAACCTACGCAGCGGTCCGCGCGATCTCGTCGTCCTGGGGGCTCGATCTCGTGTCGTCTTGTGGACGACACGGGGGCGTCATGGCGACCGGCGGCGCACGCCTAGCTTGTGAGCGCAGATGCCGAGTCACGATGCTCGAGGAGGTGGCGCGCGCTCGACCGACGTGGTGATCATCGGCGCGGGCGCCGCCGGGCTGATGTGCGCGATGACCGCCGCCGGGCGCGGGCGGCAGGTGCTGCTCATCGACCACTCCAACAAGGCGGGCAAGAAGATCCTCATGTCCGGCGGGGGCCGGTGCAACTTCACCAACATGCACACCGACCCGGCGAACTTCTCCGGGCGCAACCCGCACTTCTGCAAGTCGGCGCTGGCCCGCTACACACCGTGGGACTTCATCGCCCTGGTCGACCGGCACGGGGTGCCGTACCACGAGAAGAAGCTCGGACAGCTGTTCTGCGACAACAAGTCCAAGGACATCCTCGAGCTGCTGCTGGCGGAGTGCCGGGAGGCCGGCGTCGACCTGCGGCTGAAGACCTCGGTGCACCAGATCGAGAAGACCGAGGACGGCTACGCGCTGAGCACCGACCTGGGGGAGGTGATCGCGCCCTCGCTCGTCGTCGCGACCGGCGGCCTCTCGATCCCGACGCTGGGCGCCACGGGCTTCGGCTACGAGATCGCCCGCCAGTTCGGCCACGACGTGCTGCCCACGCGCGCCGGCCTGGTGCCGTTCACCATCACCGACCACGCGCTCAAGGAGCTGTGCGTCGAGCTGTCGGGCACCTCGGTGGCCTGCGAGGCGCGCTGCAACGGCGAGAGCTTCCGCGAGAGCCTGCTGTTCACCCACCGCGGCCTGAGCGGTCCGGCGATCCTGCAGGTCTCGTCGTTCTGGCAGCCCGGCGACGCCGTGGAGATCGACCTCCTGCCCGACCACGACGCCGCGGCGTGGCTGCTGGGCCAGCAGGCCGCGCGGCCCGACAGCGAGCTGCGCACCGTGCTGACGGAGGTCTTCACGAAGAGGATGGCGGGACTGCTCTGCGAGCGGTGGTTCGCGTCCAAGCCGATGAAGCAGTTCACGGGGGCCGAGCTGCGCGCCATCGCCGAGCGGCTCAGCGCCTGGCGCGTCGTCCCGGCCGGCACCGAGGGCTACCGGACCGCCGAGGTCACCCTGGGCGGCGTGGACACCCGCGAGGTGTCGTCGAAGACCTTCGAGTCGCGCAGGAGCCCGGGCCTCTTCTTCATCGGCGAGGTGCTCGACGTCACCGGACACCTGGGCGGGTTCAACTTCCAGTGGGCCTGGGCCTCGGGACACGCCGCCGCGCAGCATGTCTGATCGCGATGCTCGGCCGAGCCTGACGGACGCGAGGCTCCTCCCGCCACCGCCATCCCACGCAGGGACCGCGAACGTGGCTCGGCGCCTAGGAGCAGAGCACGACGATGTTGAT
>DATCMN010000299.1:0-5304 GCA_036563405.1 Naasia sp.
CGGACGGGTCGGCCTCGCGGTGAGTCAGCTCTCCCTGCTCGAGAACGGCAAGCGTGAGCCCCGGCTGTCGCAGCTGCAGGCGCTCGCCGCCGAGCTGGGTATCGGAATCGCCGAGCTGCTGGAGGCCGAGCCGCCGGATGAGCGCGCCGCGCTCGAGATCGAACTGGAGCGCGCGCAGCAGGGTGCACTGTACGCCGGGCTGGGACTGCCGCGGGTGCCGGTCGGCAAGGGACTGCCGCAGGAGACGCTCGAAGCACTGGTCGGGCTGCACCGCGAGCTGGTGCGCCGGGCCAACGAGGCGATCGCCACACCGGAGGAGGCCCGGCGCGCCAATACGGAGCTGCGCCTCCGCCAGCGGGAGCTCGACCACCATTGGCCGGACCTCGAGGCGGAAGCCCTCAAGCTGCTCGCGGTGGTCGGCCATGAGCGCGGGGCGCTCACCCACCACGATGTCGCCCGCATGGCGCGTCACCTCGGCTTCGAGATCATCCATGTCGGAGACCTTCCGCATTCGACCCGGTCGGTCACCGACCTCGAGAACGGCCGCATCTACCTGCCGCCGGCATCCATCCCCGGCGGCCACGGACTCCGCGGGCTGGCGCTGCAGGCGATGGCGCACCGCGTCCTCGGTCACCGGGAGCCCGCGAGCTACGCCGAGTTCCTGTTCCAGCGCCTGCAGATCAACTACTTCGCGGGCGCGTGCCTGATGCCGGAGCCGGCCAGCGTCGCCTTCCTCACCGACAGGAAGAAGAGCCGGGATCTCGCGATCGAGGACTTCCGCGACGCGTTCGGCGTCACCCACGAGGCGGCGGGCATGCGCTTCCTCAATCTGGCCACGGTGCACCTCGGCCTCCCGGTCCACTTCCTCCGCGTGGGTGACGACGGCGCCATCTGGAAGGCGTACGAGAACGACGGCCTGCCGATCCCGACCGACGTGAGCGGGTCCGTCGAGGGTCAGCTGGTGCCGCGGGCATGGGCTGCCCGGGCGTCCTTCGAGCGGACGAACAGGACCACCGAGTTCCACCAGCTGACCGACACCCCGGCCGGGACCTTCTGGTGTTCCACCCAGACGGGCACCGCGGCCAATGAGGAGTTCTCGATCAGCGTCGGCGTGCGCTTCGCCGACTCCAAGTACTTCCGAGGCCGCGACACGACGGTCCGGGCCGATGCGACGCGGCCGCCCGCGCTTCGCGACGAGCACAGCGCCGCACTCGCCGAGCGGTGGGCGGGCCGCGCGTGGCCGAGCGCCAAGGTGCACGCGCACATCCTGTCCCCGCTGCCGGCCGGCACCTTCCCGGGTGTCGACGACCAGGAGGTCTACGAGTTCCTGGAGGCGCACTCGGAGCACTGAGCCGCGGTCCGCCGAGCGCGGTGCGAGGCGCCGACAGCGGTGGATCCGGCGAGCGGTGCGGGCGTCGCCCAGAATGGAGGGGAGCGCGGAGGTGCGGTGAGCGGGATCCCCCGATACTCCCGGCGCGGCCCGGTGCACTTCCCGGAGCCGGCGCTGGCCGCGATCGACCGCGTCTTCTTCCTGCTCGGCGCCGTCGCCGGCGGCTGGCTGGCGATCCTCACCATCCGCCAGATCTTCGTCGGGGGGCCCGCCGATTGGTGGCTGATCCTCGTGCTGTGGGTGGTGCTCGCCTACCTGCTGCTGCCGCGCGTGCACACCCTCCTCACCCTCATCTATGTTCCCGACTACTTCATCGGGCGTACCCGCACCTACGAAGGCCTGCTGGGGGACCCGGTGAACCTCGCCGTCCGCGGCTCCGAGGAGCAGATCCACCTGGCCATGTCGCGCGCCGGCTGGGACCGTGCGGACGAGCTCGGCTTCCGCAGCGGCCTCCGCATCATCACCTCCACGCTGCGGCGGCGCAGCTACAACACCGCCCCCGTCAGTCCGCTCTTCCTGTTCGGCGAGATGCAGGACTTCACCTACCAGCAGGAGGTGGAGGGCAACCCCGCCCGGCGGCACCACGTGCGATTCTGGCGCACGCCGCCCGGGTGGTACCTGCCCGGCGGCGAGAGGGTGGACTGGGTCGCCGCCGGCACCTACGACCGCCGCGTGGGGCTGTCGATCTTCACGCTGCAGATCACCCACAAGATCGACGCCGACATCGACACCGAGCGCGACCACATAGTCGCAACGGTGCTGGCAGGGAACGACGACGTGGAGACCACAGTCATCCGGCACTTCTCGTCCGGCTTCCACTCGCGCAACGGCGGCGGCGACGCCATCAAGACGGACGGCGACCTGCCGATCCTCGACGTCCGCGCCCTCGACGCGACGCCCCCGCCAGTGGCGGCTCGCGCCTGGGTGCGCCCGACGGGGACCTTGGGGGAGCAGGCGCGCACGATCGTGCAGACCGTGAAGGACACCTCCTCGAGCAACCGGATCAAGCGGCCGATGACCCTCTACGTCGGCTACGCCCTGGTTCTGCTCCGGATCCTCGCCGCGGCCGCCGCGTCCATCGCGAGTCTCTACGGCCTGCTTGCGCCGGGAGCCGCGGGCGCGGGGGAGATCTGGTGGGCGGCCCTGCCGAGCACGAGCGGCAGCCGGGCGGCGGTCCTGGCGGGGATCCTCGGTGCCGGCGCGCTCTACCTGCTGGTCGGGCAGCTGACCTTCGGCGGCCACGTCGGCGCGCGGTTCATCGCGCTGAGCCTCAGCGTCCTGGGCATCGCGGTCAGCATCCTCGGGGCCGCGCCCGAGCCGACGGGGCTCGAGTTCCGCCTGTGGTTGCTCAACCTGGCGCTCGACGTCGCGATCCTCCTGACGCTGTCCGGGGCGGACGTGCGCGACTTCCACGTCCGGAGCGGCAGGCAGCGTCGGGAGGAGTCTGCAGCCCGCGTCCGCTGATCACCCCGCGTCGAGCGCCTCCTCGAGCAGGTCGGCGAGCGCACGCTGCGATCCAGGGGAGAGGCGGCGTCCGAGCTCCTGCTCGATCCCGCGGAGGTAGACGGGCGCGGCGGCCCGCTGGCGGGCGCGGCCCTCCGGCGTGAGGACCGCGAACGACGAGCGTCCGTCGTCGGGATTCGCCTCGCGCTGCACGAGCCCCGCGGCCGCCAGCTCGTCGACGATCCGGCTGACCCGGGTGCGGCTGAGGACCACCCGCTTCCCCAGCTCGCTCATCCTCAGCCGGCCACCCGCGGACGCGAGCTCGAGGAGCACGTCGTACCAGGACAGGGGCAGCCCACCCTGGGCGGTGACCTCGCGGTCGAGGAGCGGGAGGACCTGGGAGTGGAGGCGCAGCACTCCTGCCCAGGCGCGGACCGAATCAGGTGTGGACATGCGAGCACGCTATCAGTTGCGTGCGCGCGCACATAGTCCTACTGTGTGCGGACGCACGTAATTCGTCGAGGGAACTCGACCCGATCCAAGGAGAAAGAACCATGCCCACCCTGCTGCACGTCGCCGCATCGCCGCGCGCGGAGGCGTCCGAGTCGCTGGCGCTCGCCGTGACGTTCCTCGACAGCTTCCGTCTCGCCCGGCCGGACGTCCGAGTCGACGAGTGGAACCTGTGGGACGGTTCGCTGCCGTCCTTCGGCCCCGACGGCGCCGGAGCCAAGATGCGGATCTTCGCGGGGGAGACGCCGGTCGGCCCGCAGGAGACGGCCTGGCATCGGGCGCGCCTCGCCTTCGAGCGGTTCGCCGCGGCGGATCTCTATCTGTTCAGCGTCCCCATGTGGAACGCGGGAATCCCCTACATCCTCAAGCAGTTCATCGACGTGGTCAGCCAGCCCGGCATGGTGTTCGCATTCGATCCCGAGCAGGGGTACACGGGCTTGCTCCGGGGTCGGTCGGCCGCGGTCATCTACACGAGCGCCGTCTACGGGGAGGGGCGTCCGCCGTCGCTCGGGAGCGACTTCCAGCAGCCCTACCTCGAGGACTGGCTGCGCTGGACGGGCATCGACGACATCTCGTCCGTGGCCTTCCGCCCGAACCTTGCGACGGCCCGAGCAGAGGAGGGCCGCCGTCTCGCCCACGAGGAGGCCGCCCGGCTCGGGAGGGAATTCGGGCGTCCGCTCCTGCGCGAGGCGTCGTAGCCGCGGGAAGGGGACGTGCCGGGCGTCCCTTCCTCCCGCGACCGCGCCACCGCCCCGCCCGCCGGGAACCGCCCCTGACGCTTCCCGGCGCGGCGTGGGATCATGACCGCATGGCATCCCTGACCCGGCCGTCCCGCGGCAGAATCATCGCCGGCGTGTGCGCCGGCATCGCCCACCGCTTCGGCGTCTCGCCCTTCGTGGTGCGGCTCGCCTTCGTGCTGTCCCTGCTCCTGCCGGGCCCGCAGATCCTCATCTACCTCGCGATGTGGCTCATCGTCCCGAAGGGCGTCTGACCCGAGCACGCCCGCGCCCCTATGGTGGGCGCGTGACCGCTGTCCCCGATTCGGAGAGAGTGCCTCGACGGCGTCCGTCCGGCCGCGCCCTCGTCGCGGCGGTCGCGGCGCTGGCAGTACTTGTGCTCGCCCCCGCGACGCTCGGCGCCGGCGTGAGCGCTGCGGCCGACACCGACGACTTCCACTTCGCCTCCTTCGACGCCGACTACCGCCTCGAGCGCACCGCGGACGGGCACGCGACGATGACGATCGTCGAGACCCTCGTGGCGCAGTTCCCCGACTTCGATCAGAACCACGGCATCGTGCGCGCCATCCCGGAGCGCTACGACGATGTGCCGCTGAACGTCCAGGTCCTGTCGGTCACCGATGCCGACGGGGCGCCGGTGCCCTTCGAGCGCTCCTCCGACGACGGCTTCGCTCGCCTCGCCCTCGGCACCGACGAGTTCGTGCACGGCCGCCAGACCTACGTGATCGAGTACACGGTCGACGACCCGATCCGCGCGTTCGACGACACCGGCGTCGACGAGCTCTACTGGGACACCAACGGAACCGGCTGGGCGCAGCCGTTCGCGCGGGTGTCCGCGCGCTTCCACGTGCCGGCCGAGCTCGCCGACTCGCTGACCGGTGCCGCCGCCTGCTATCGCGGGCCTTCGGGGTCGGCCGAACGCTGCGCTGTCGCGAGCAAGACCGCGGGCGGCGGGGTGGTCCTCGCCGTCGACGAGGCCGACCTGTCCGCCGGCGAGAACGTGACCGTCGCGATCGGCTTCGAGCCCGGGACGTTCGCGCGTCCGGTGCCGCTCACCGAGGCATGGTGGGCCACGGTGCTCCCGCTGCTCCTCCTCGCCGCAGCGCTCGCGGCCATGGTCGCGATGATCGCCGTGCGCCTCGCGCGCTGGGGCGACGCCCGGGGGCGCGGCATCATCGTGCCGCAGTACACGCCGCCGGAGGTCGACCTCCTGCTCGCCGGCAA
>DATCMN010000199.1:0-1831 GCA_036563405.1 Naasia sp.
CACGCCGCTCTCGGCGATTCTGCGCCAGCGCGGCCGGATGCAGCCGCACGAGGTCGCACGCATCGGCGCCGACATCGCCTCGGCGCTCGCCGCGGCGCACAAGCTGAAGATCGTCCACCGGGACGTGAAGCCCGGCAACATCCTCATCGCCGACGAGGACGGCCGCGCACTGATCAGCGACTTCGGGATCTCCCGCGCCGTCGGCGACTCCACTCTCACGTCGGCCGGCTTCGTGCACGGCACGCCCGCCTACCTGGCGCCGGAAGTCGCCCGCGGCGGCAAGTCCAGCTACGCATCCGATGTCTTCTCGCTCGGCTCGACGCTCTACGCCGCACTCGAAGGGGGCCCGCCGTTCGGGGCGGGCGAGAACTCGATAGCCGTCCTCCACCGGGTGGCCCGCGGCGAGTTCGACCCCCCGGAAGACCCCGGGCCGCTCGGAGAACTGATCCTGCAGCTGCTGGCCGTCGACCCGGCGGACCGCCCCACCATGAAGGTGGCGGCCGCTCGACTCGGCTCCCTGCCGCGCTCCGGGGAGCCGGCGACCAAGCCGCTGCCCATCGAACCGTCACCGTCCTCAGCGCCGGACGCGCACCGCCGCGACGCCACCAGAGTGCTCCCTGTGGGGGAGACCCCTGGGGTCGGGGCGCCGCGAGGCCCCGGAATCGCGGGTGCTGCTGCTGCTGCGGGTGTGGTCGCGGCGGGCGCCGCCGCTGCCGCCGCTGCCGCGGTCAGTGGGGGCGACGGGGCGCGGGCAGGGGAGCCGCAGGAAGCGGAGCCGGAGTCCACCCAGGTGGCGGCGGCTGATCCGACACCGGAACCCCCTGCACCCGAGCCAGAGCCAGAGCCCGAGATCGTCGCGGCGGCGGAAGCAGAGCCGGAGCCCGAGCCCGAGCCCGAGCCGGAGCCCGAGCCGGAGCCCGAAGTCCAGCCGGAGCCCGAAGAGGTGCCGGAGCAGGAGCCGGGAATCGAGCCCGAGCCCGAAGTGGTGCCCGAGCCCGAGCCCGAGATGGAGCCGGAGCCCGCTCTGGAGCCGGAGGCCGAGCCCGCCGTCGTTGCCGACGCCGAGCGGACGCCGACACTCGTGGACGCGCAGCCCCAGACGGAGGAGACCGCTGATCCCCTCGCCGCTCTCCTGGCACGAGGCCAGGAGACCGGCGACCGCCCGGCCCTCGGAGCTGCGACTGCGGCAGGCGCCGCGAGCGTCGCTGCCGCCCCGGCTGCGCCGCGAACGTCGCCGGATGGTCCTCCCGCGATGGCGGCTCCGGCGACCGGCTCGCGCAACGGCGGGCGGCGGAGGCTCTTCGCTATCGCCGCGGTGCTGGTGCTCCTGGCGGCGGTCGCCGGCGGGATAATCGCCCTGACCCGGCCCGGCGTCGGCCCGGCCGCGGAGCCTCAGGCGTCGGGCACGGCATCGTCCGCGCCTTCGACGTCGGAGACGCCCGAACCGGGACAGTCCGAGTCGGAGGAGCCGGAGCCGGAACCCGAGCCGACCGAGTCCGAGTCCGAGCCCGAGCCCGAGCCGGAGCCGGAGCCCACGGCCGAGCCCGAGCCGCCGGCCCCGTCGGCCGATGACCCGGAGCAGCTGGCTGCGGCGGTCACCGACTACTACGCCCTCATGCCTGGCAATCGGGATGCCGCCTGGCCGCGGATGACCGCCGACTATCAGGAGAACCACGCGGGCGGCAGGGCCAGCTACGACGCCTTCTGGTCGGAGGTGCAGCGGGTCGAGGTGAGCGATGTGGTGCCGCTCGCGCCCGGCCGCGCCGAGGCGACGATCAGCTACGTGCGCGCATCGGGAACGGACGTGGAGCGGACCGCCTACGAGTTCGTG
>DATCMN010000317.1:0-2694 GCA_036563405.1 Naasia sp.
CTGGGTGGCCGCGCCCGCGCTGTCGTCCTCGGGCACCAGCTGGTTGGGGTCGGACTCCGGCAGCTCCTCGGCGAGGTAGCGCGACACGAGATCGGCGAGGGTCTTGTCGATGCCGCTCGGGCGCAGCAGCCAGCCGGCGACGAGCGTGTCGAAGGCGAGCCCGCCGAGGCGGAGTCCACTCGCGGCGAGGGCCTTCAGCTGCGGCTTCGCGTCGTGCAGCAGCTTCGGCGAGTCGCTCGCCAGCCACTCCTCGAGCGGGGCGAAGTCCGGCTCGCCCGGCGACCACGGGACGGTCACCGTCTCCGTCTCCCCGGCCACGCCGACCCCGATCACGCGGTCTCCGGAGCGCTCCACGATCAGGCCGAGCCCCAGCGGCGTCGCATCCGCCATCCGGGCGAGCCACTCGCGGAGCGCATCGCCGCGGAGGGCCTGCGGGGTGGGGGTCGGCGGCGCGACGCTCGGCTCCTGCTGGATCGCGGCTTCCGGCGTGCCCGCCGACGACACCGAACCGAGATCGCCGTACAGCTTCAGCACGCGCTCGAGGATGTTCCGCATCTGCAGCCCGCCGAGGATGTCCCGGACCGCCGGCACATCGATGGGCTTCATCTCGAGGTCGCCCGGCGCGAACGGCAGCTCGACGTCGGTGACCAGGCGGTTGAGCCGCCGGTTCCGCTCGACGCGCTCTCGCTGCTCGCGGAGGTTGTTGCCGACGACGCCCTTGATGTCGTCCGCGTGGGCGAGGATCTCCTCCAGGCTGCCGAACTGCTTCAGCCACTTCACCGCGGTCTTCTCGCCGACCTTGTCGACGCCGAGCAGGTTGTCGCTCGTCTCGCCGACGAGCGCGGCGATGTCCGGGTACTGCCACGGCTCGATGTCGTAGCGGTCGCGGACCTTCGCGGTGTCGTAGCGGGTGAGGTCGGTCACGCCCTGCCGGGACGGGTAGAGGAGCGTGACCTCCTCGTTGACGAGCTGGATGGCGTCCCGGTCGCCGGACACGACGAGCACCTTGAAGCCGTCCTCGGTGCCGCGGCGCGCGAGGGTCGCGAGGATGTCGTCGGCCTCGTAGTCCTCGACCGACATGGTGACGACGTTCATCGCTTTCAGGGTGTCCTGCAGGATCGGCACCTGTCCCGCGAACTCGGCGGGCGTCTCGCTCCGCGTCCCCTTGTACTCCGGGTAGTCGCGCGTGCGGAACGACGCCCGGGACAGGTCGAACGCGACCCCGATGTGGGTCGGCTTCTCCTTCTGCAGGAGCACCAGCAGCATCGACAGGAAGCCGTGGATGGCGTTCGTGTGCTGCCCGTTCGAGGCCTGGAAGGCGTCGACCGGGAGGGCGTAGAACGCCCGGAAAGCCAGCGAATGGCCGTCGATCAACAGGAGGGTAGGCTGATCGCGCTCTGACACGATGCCAGCCTAGCCGCGGCCGCGGACACCGATTCCGGGCCGTCGCCGACGCCCCGAGGACACCGATGACCACGTTCCCCGACGACCTCGATCCCGAACTGGTGGACCGGCTGGTGTCCTCCGCAGGGGGCAGCCTGACGCGGAAGATGGGCATCGAGTTCCTCGAGCTCTCCGCCTCGCACAGCGTCGCCCGGATGCCGGTGGAGGGCAACCAGCAGGTGATCGGGCTCCTGCACGGAGGCGCGCATGTGGTGCTCGCCGAGTCGCTCGGCTCCATGTCATCCGCGATCCACGCGGGTCCCGGCCGCTACGCCGTGGGCATCGAGATCAACGCCACCCACTCCCGGCCCATCACCGAGGGCTGGGTCACCGGCATCTGCGAGGCGCTCGTCCTCGGCCGCACCCTCGCCACCCACGAGATCGTGATGCGCGACGAGCAGGGCCGGCGGCTCTCGACCGTGCGCATGACGAACATGCTCCGCGACAAGGAGTAGCGCGTCCCGGGCTAGCCCTGACTCCCTCCGGCCGAGCGCGGCCGGTGGGGCCCAGGAGCACTAGCGCTTCACCAGGACGGACGGGCCTGTTCCCGCCTGGTGGATGCTCGGTGATCCTGTTGAGCGCCAGTGGTTCCCCGCCCTCAACAGGCTTGATTGCCTCCAACAGGCTGGAACGGCCCGTTCTGGCCTGTTGACGGGAAAGTGGCCTGTTGAGGGCTGGTGTCCGAGCTACTTCTTGGGGGCGGAGAGCTGCTCGATGATCGCCTGGGCCACGTCGCGCATGGTGAGGCGGCGGTCCATGGAGGCCTTCTGGATCCAGCGGAAGGCGTCGGGCTCCGAGAGCCCCATCTTCTCGTTGAGGAGGCCCTTGGCGCGGTCGACCAGCTTGCGGGTCTCGAAGCGCTCCACCATGTCGGCGACCTCGGCCTCGAGGGTGACGATCTGCTGGTAGCGGCTGAGGGCGATCTCGATGGCCGGCAGCAGGTCGTTGGGGGTGAACGGCTTGACGACGTAGGCGAGGGCGCCCGCCTCGCTGGCCCGCTCGACGAGCTCCTTCTGGCTGAACGCGGTGAGGAGGACGACGGGGGCGATGTGGTTCTTCGACAGCCGCTCGGCTGCGGAGATGCCGTCGAGCTGGGGCATCTTCACGTCCATGATGACGAGGTCGGGGCGCAGCTCCGTGGCGAGGGCCACAGCCGTCTCGCCGTCTCCCGCTTCGCCGACCACTTCGAAGCCGTTGTCGCGGAGCGTTTCGACGATGTCGAGCCGGATCAGCGACTCGTCTTCGGCGACG
>DATCMN010000207.1:0-5466 GCA_036563405.1 Naasia sp.
CCCACCCGACAGGAGCCCCCTTTGCCCACACACGCCCTACCCAGCGTGGACGTCCCTGACATCGAACCCGACTTCTCCGCCCCCTTCTTCGGCGGACTCCAGACCATCGCGTCCTATGTCCTCGCCGCAGCCATGATTGTCGTCTTCATCATGCTCATCGTGGCCGTCGGCGCCCTCGCCTTCCGCGGCCTCTCCCCCGAGCGCGTCCGGACCTGGGCAGGCGAGAACATCGCCTGGATCTTCCTCGCCGCAGCGCTCCTCGGCGCAGCCAGCGGCGTCTTCCAGTGGTTCGTCAACTTCGACTTCGGCTTCTAACCATGCCCAGGGCGCTCCTGCTCCTCCCCGCCGCGGTGGCAGTCGGGTTTGCGGTCTCCGGGGCGGCCTCCCCCATGGCTGCTCCAGCCCCCACCATCGCCACTCAAGCGCCGGTCCTGCAGCAAGCCATCGGCGACACCTCCTGGTCCAGCCCTGCATACCCGGTCGACTGCCAGGTGGCCGCCCGGCAGGTGAGCTGCTCGCCGCGAACGCAGCGGACACCGGAGAGCAGTCCTGCTTCACAGGCGTCCCCTACGACGCCACAACGGTCATGGTCTGCACAACCTACGAAGGACACCACGCGGCTCTTCAAACGGCAGGTGGACGGGAGGCGCTCGTGTCGTACGGGTGCAGCGTCGGCGACCTCGTCTGCACGACCTTCGAGAACGCTGGCCGGGGAATGGCGCTCAGCGCAACTGGGGCCGCTTTCGTGATGGCCTCCAACGTGTCCTTCGACACCCAGTCGGTCCTGTGGGCGGCCGCCGTAGGTGAATGGTCGTTCTGGCAATGGGCTGTGCTCGCGGTGTTGTTCGGCGCGATGGTCTGGTCGATCTGTGCGGCCATCGTCGCCCGCGACCACGAACAGCTGGTAGCTGCGGTGATCCGTTCCTTCCTGGCGGTCCCCGCGGTGCCTCTCACGCTGTGGCTCACCGGGCACTTGGTGAACTCCCTCGATGGGATGACGTGGTATCTCCTCAACAGGGACGGCCCGGGGTCACTGTTCGTGACGCTGCAGGACGTGATGTGGGCGGGTGGACAGGCGAACTACTTCTTCGCCTTCCTCGTCCACGGCGTACTGCTGATCGCGATGCTGCTGTTGGTCTTCGTGTTCGTCTTCCGCAACCTCGCCCTCGCCGTGCTCATCGCCGTTGGCCCGGTTGCCTGGATGCTGTTCCCACTTCGAACAGTCGGCCCACAGTGGGTGATCCGTTACGTGTCGGCAGTGTGCGCTCTGCTGTTGACGGGACCGTTGACGATCGGCTTCCTGGCCCTGATTGTGAACGGGCTCGCCGGCGTGCAGACGATCTGGGATCCCCGGTCGTGGCCGCTCTTGCTCGGTTTGCTGCTGGTGGCGTTCGCCCCATTCGCCGTATTCGGACTGTTTTCCTTCGTCGGAGGCGCCGCGGTCGACAGTCTCGGGTCTCGGATTGGTGGCGGCGCCGCGCGGAGTGCCCGCACCGCGGCGCGCGGACTGACCCGAATCCCGTCACGGCTTGGTGCGGTACCTGCCGGTTTGTCGGGCAGCACAGCCGGTCATGGTCGCTCTGGATCGGGGGGCGGCGGCCCCTCGGCGCGTAGTCGGGTTGTCGCTGCTCCTGCGGGTCGGTCGGCGTCCGCGTCCTCTTCTCAGTCCGCCGGGAGGAGCTCGTGACTTCTACTCCCTCAAGTCCCGCTGATCGGCCGGTGCGGCTGCCGCACCGGTCCCGCCAGGGCATCGTCCTTGGCCTGGACGGCTCCCAACTGCTCTTTCTCGCCGCTGGCGCAGCCGTCGTGCTTGTCGGGCTCAACAGGTTAGGGCCGCTCGGCTTGCTGATCACGGCTCCGCTCTACCTGCCGCTCGGGCTGACGGCACTGATCACCGTGCACGGCATGTCTGCGCCGCGGATGCTCGGCTGGTGGCTGTCCAAGCAGACCCGCCACCTCACCGGCGCGACCCGCCACCTGTACCGGCCGGAACGGGCACGCCTCGAGGGAACCCTCAATCTGCCCGGCACACGGGCGTCGATACAGCTGTGGGACCTCGACGGGATGGCGTCGGTGTATGACCCGCACGAGCGCACCGTCTCGATCACCGCCGAGCTGGAGGTTCGCGGTTTCCTTATGGAGGAGGCGCAGGAGCGGCTGGAGTTGGCGCAGCAGTGGTCCCCGGTCCTCGCCTCCCTCACCCAGCGTCCAGGCATCAAGCGAGTCACCCTGCAGGAGCGGACCACCCGCACGACCATTCGGCCAGCCCGTGACCACTACGAGCGGGCAGCACGTGCCCGGTTAGTGGACCCGGCCAGCGCCGCGGCGGTCAATTACCGGCAGGTTCTGGACGGGTCGGAGCGGTTCGCGGTGGCGCACCGCAACTACCTCACGCTCACCCTCGACCTGGTCGCGCTCGGAAGCCAGTTGAAGGCGCTAGGCGGTGGGAGGGGTGCGGTCCAGGCCTTGGCCGCTGTCGAGGCGGGCAACATCGCCGAGGCCCTCGCCGCGGCGAGGATCACTGTTCGGGGCTGGCTCAGTCCGCGTGAGATCGCGGAGCTTGCCCGCACCGTGTTCGACCCCGCCGCCATCCCGGTGATCAACAACCGCACAACCCAGGAGCGGGGCGTCGACCCGTCCGGGATCGGGCCGATGTATCTGGAGGAACCCAAGGGGCGCAACGGGATCGTCATCACCGACTCGGCCGTGCACTCAACACTCTGGATTCACGAATGGCCTCGGTCGGACGCCCCGGTCGGTTTCCTCGCTCCCCTCGTGTTCGCCCGGCATCCGGTCACCAACGACGCGGTGACTCATGTCCTCTCGATCGTGGCCGCCCCCATCCCGCTCCGCCGTGCGTTGCGGCACATTCGGGAGGAGAAGAAGGTGTGGCGCGGCAACGAGCGCCTCCGGACCAAGCGGGGAACTCACGGGTCGATGGTCGACGAGGCGGACTGGCTGGCGCTGGAGCAGCGGGAGCAGGAACTTGTTGCCGGCCACGGCGAGTTCTCCTACGGCGCGTACCTCACCGTCACCGCCGACACCGAGGAAGAGCTCGAAGAGGCCCTCGCTGGCGCCCGGAACGCGCTGTCCGTCGTCGGCATGGAGGCGCAGATCCTGTACTGCCAACAGGCGGAGGCGTTGATGGTCAACGCGCTGCCGCTCGGCCTGGGGATGAAGTGATGGCACGCCAGGTTGTCCAATTCACCCCGCCACGCGAGACTCGGAGCGAACGTCGCGCCCGCGTCGCGGCCGCCCGTGAGTTGCAGCAGGCCGCGACGACGGCTCGCGTGCCGCGCCGCGAGAGGGACCTTCCCCCGCCTGCCGTGCCCGGCCCCTTCGGTCCTGGCCTTGCTCAGGGCGGGTACTGGAATCTCGCGCGACTGACGGTGCCGCCGCATCGGGCGACGAGTCAGCACCTCGCCGGCATCTACCCCTTCGTCGCCGACGGCGGGCTGGGACACACGGGCCCGGTCCTTGGGGTGAACCTGAACGCGGACGCGCTGTGGCACTTCTCCCCCTGGGACGCCTACGCCGACGCCGGTGAGCGCGGCGCGTTCTCCACCAACGTCCTAGTCCTCGGCGCCTACCGCTCGGGGAAGTCCGCCGTGGTGAAGTCCCTCGCCGTCCGCTCACTTGGCTTCGGTCACCAAGCGGTGGTGCCGTCGGATTCCAAGGGCGAGTGGGTGGTCGTGGCAGAGGCGGTCGGCGGCGCGGTCATTCGCCTTGGCAGCGACAGCAACTCTCGCCTGAACCCGCTCGATCGCGGGCCCCGCCGAACCGGAACCACCGACGAACTCGACGAGCAGCTGGTGCGGCAACGCCGCTCTGCGACCCTCATCACGCTGGTCGAAATGACTGTCGAGACCGGCGGACTCACCGCCGCCGAGCACGCCTGCCTTCAACTCGCGCTCGGGCGCGCCATCGACACCACAGCCGACCGTCCTACTTTGCGCCGAGTGCACCTGGAGCTCGAAGCAATCGCAACCGGCGATTCGCCAGCGGAGCAGGAAATTCAGGCTGCCTCGTCGCGACCTCGGTTCGCCTTGCGCCGATTCGTCACCGGTGACCTGTCCGGACTGTTCGAGGACGAGTCAACCGCCACGTTCGACGACAACGCACCGATGGTGGTCGTCGACACCTCCGAACTCTTCGCCCGCGGCGACCTCGTCGCCCAGATCAGCCAGGTCTGCACCACAGCATGGGTGCAAGCAGTCATCTCCGACCGCGCCGCTCACCGCACCCGCTACGTCATCCGCGAGGAGGGCTGGCGGGACATGTCCTCACTCGCCGCGCTGCGCATGTATCAGCAGTGGCTCAAGCTGTCCCGGCACTACGGGATCAGCAACATCGTCATCCTGCACAAGATGGGCGACCTCGACGCCGTCGGCGACGCCGACTCCCAGGAACGCAACCTCGCCTACAGCGTCATCGGCGACATCGAGAACAAATTCATCTTCCGCACCAACCAACAAGCCGCACACGACCTGGGCACCCGACTCAACCTCCCACCCGGGCACGTCGAAATGGCCCGGCAACTCAGGCAGGGGCAGTTCATCGGCTACGTCGGACGCTTCGCCTACCTCGTCGACGCATTCGCCACCTCCACCCCCTGGGAGTACGACCTCTTCGCCACCGACGACGCCCTCCTCGGCGCCAAAGCCGACGCCGGCAGCATCACCCTGCACACAGACAACGGCACCCTCAACGACATCTGGACCACCAACCCCACCACCCCACGCCCAGCCCCCGTGGCGCTACGGCAGGAGGAAAAGCAGTGAGCATCACCCAGCCCCACCAAGCCTTCGCACGAATCACCGACCACACAGCCGAATACCGAGGACCCGGCGCAGACGCCGTCGACGAACTGCACGCCGCCACCAGCGACGAAATCCGCACAGCCGTTCTGCGACGCACCGCATGGGAGGCCCAACGCCTCGGCGCGCCCGTGGAAGTGCTGACCACCGGCAGCCACGGCGAGCACCGAATGACCGTCTCCCCCGACGGGCACGTCACCGGCACCGCTGGCATGACATCCGTCACCGAGGCGACGGCCGCTACTCCCGATTCCATCCCTTCCTCGAGCACCGACTCGCCCGAGTCACTGGCCACCGTGCCGGGCACCTCAGCCACCACTGGACCGCGAGCTCCTGCTCGTTCATCATTCGTCGCCTCCGCTACACCGACAGCCACCTCCCCCACTCCCATTACCCGTCTCGGGATCCGGATGAAGCCGACCGCCGCGCAAGCGCAGGAAGCCGCCGCCGTCCGCGCGACCTCCAAGCATTGGGGGGGATGCCGCTCGATCGCGATTGTCAACGGCAAAGGGGGTGTGGGCAAGACGATGACCGCGGCCATGCTTGCTGCGGTGTTCGCACGCAACGGCGGCGGCAGCGTTCTGGCCTGGGACAACAACGACACCCGCGGCACTCTCGGCTGGCGCACCGAAGCGAGCAGCCACGACGC
>DATCMN010000319.1:0-3968 GCA_036563405.1 Naasia sp.
CCGGGTGCGGGCGGCCGGCACCGCACCGATCGAGCGCCTCCGCATGGTGTCGACCGGCACCGAGGCCACGATGACCGCGATCCGGCTGGCCCGCGGAGCCACCGGCCGCGACCTCCTCGTCAAGTTCGCCGGGCACTACCACGGGCACTCGGACGGCCTCCTCGCCGAGGCCGGCTCCGGCGTCGCCACCCTCGCCCTGCCCGGGTCCGCGGGAGTGCCGGCCGCGATCGCCGGGCAGACCCTCGTCCTGCCCTACAACGACGTGACCGCCCTCGAGGAGGCGTTCGCCCAGCACGGCGACAGCATCGCCGCCGTGATCACGGAATCCGCCGCCGCCAACATGGGCGTCGTTCCTCCCGACCGCGGCTTCAACGCCGCCGTGCACCGCATCGCGCACGCCGCCGGTGCCCTGGTCATCCTCGATGAGGTGCTCACCGGCTTCCGTGTGGGTCCCGCCGGCTGGTGGGGCCTGCAGAACGAAGCCGGCGAGGAGTACCGGCCCGACCTGTTCACGTTCGGCAAGGTCATCGGCGGTGGCATGCCGCTCGCCGCTCTCGGCGGCCGCGCCGAGGTCATGGACCTGCTCGCCCCCAAGGGTCCGGTGTACCAGGCGGGCACCCTCTCCGGGAACCCTGTCGCCGTGGCGGCAGGCCTCGCCACCCTGCGGCTCGCGGACGACGAGGTCTACCGTCGCGTGGACGAGGCGTCCGAGCAGCTCGCGGGCGAGGTGACCGCGGCCCTCTCAGCAGAGGGCGTGGCGCACCGGATCTCCCGCGCGGGCAGCCTGTTCAGCGTCGTGTTCACCGACGGCCCGGCGCCGCGCAGCTACGCGGACGTGAAGCGGCAGGACGCCCACCGCTACCCGCCGTTCTTCCACGCCATGCTCGACCAGGGCGTATCGCTGCCGCCGAGCGTCTACGAGGCGTGGTTCCTGACCGCAGCCCACGACTCCGCCGCGCTCGACCGGGTCGTGTCGGCGCTGCCCGCCGCCGCGAGGGCGGCCGCCGCGGCCTAGCCGCCCGGCCTCCCCCCGCGCCGCACGCGGGCTCGCCCTTCGTGGCGCGGTGCGAGCACCTGTCGCGCGGTGCGAGGAGCCACACGCGGGGGGTAGACCGACCGCGCGTGGTCGCACACACCGCGCGACGGGTGCACGCACCGCGTGAGGCGGCTGCGCGAGCGCGTCAGGCGGGGACGTCGACGACGACCCTGCCCGCCACCGTGCCGGCCAGGACTTCGCGGGCCACGCCGACCGCCTCCCCGAGCGGCACTGTCCGCGGGGCGATGCGCGCGACAGTCGCGTCGGCGACGCTCTCCTCGAGCAGCGCCCAGGCGTCCTGGCGCAGCCCGGCGGGGGCGTCCACCGAGTTGATGCCGGCGAGCGTGACGGCGCGGAGGATGAACGGCAGCACGGTGGAAGGGAGCGACGGGTCGGCGGCGAGACCGCACGCAGCGACTGTCCCGCCGTAGCGGGTCTGCGCGACGACGTTGGCGAGAGGCCGGCCGCCGACGGAGTCCACGGCGGCCGCCCAGCGTCCGCTCTGCACGGGCTTGCCGGCGTCGGCGAGCTCGCTCCTGTCGATCACGTCGGCGGCTCCGAGCTCGCGCAGCTCCGCGCCGCGCGCCTCGACCCGCCCGGTCGCCGCGACGACCCGGTGACCTCGGGCCGACAGCAGCGCGACGGCGAATGAGCCGACGCCGCCCCCGGCGCCCGTCACGAGGACGTCGCCGTCTCCGGGACGGAGCCCGTCCCGCTCCAGCCGCAGCACGGCCAGGGCGGCGGTGAAGCCCGCAGTGCCGATGGCGGCGGCCCGCCGAGCGTCCGCCACCGGGAGGAGCGCTTCGGCGGGTGCCAGGACATACGTCGCGAGCCCCCCGTCCGAGCGCTCGCCGAGGCCGGCTCCGAACGCCGCCATCACGGTTCCCGCGCCGGGCTGCCCGTCGGCGACGACGCCGACGGCGTCGATCCCCGCGACCATCGGCGCCGACCGGAGGATGCCGGGCCCTCCGGTCAGGGCCACGGCGTCCTTGTAGTTGACGGAGGAGAACGCGACATCGAGCGCGACGGTCCCGCCGTGCGGGGTGGCGAACGGCTCGTCCAGGTCTTCGAGGATGGTGGCGCCCCCCTGGGCGTCGACGACGAGCGCGCGGTAAGCCATGCGCCCAGTCTGCCGGGCCGGCCGGTTCCGTGCCGCGGGCGGGACACGCCGGGGGGCGTCGCCGCCGTCACGTACGCTGTCCGGCGGGACCTCCGGGGGGTGGGAATGACGATCGCCGAAGCGGCACCGGCTGATGCCGCCATCCTCCCCGTGTGCACCGTCTACTCGCCGGCGCACCGGGTGGATCTGCGGCTCGTGCTCGCTCAGCTGGGCCGGGGTGTCGGCGACCCCACCTTCCGCTGGGACCGCGACGGCCGCTTCGGAGCGCCGGGTGCGTGGCGCACGCTGCTGACGCCCGAGGGACCGGCGACCATGCACCTCGCACAGCGCGCGGACGGGTCGATCCCCGTGCGGGCGTGGGGACCGGGCGCGGAGTGGGCGATCGCGGGAGTGCCCGAGCTGCTCGGCGAGGGCGACGACCCGGACGGCCTCGACCTGTCCTCGCTCCCCGCCCTCGCCGAGGCGGCACGCCGGCTGCCCGGCCTTCGGCTCGCCCGGGTGGGGCTCGTGTTCGAGATGCTCGCGGCCGCCGTCCTGGAGCAGAAGGTGACGACGAAAGAGGCGCACGCCGCCTGGCGGGTCCTCCTCCGCAAGCACGGGCTCACACCGCCCGTCCCCGCGCCGGAGGGTATGCGTGTCTTCCCGGGCCCGGAGGTGTGGCGGAGGATCCCGTCCTGGGAATGGCATCGCGCCGGCGTCGACCCGCGACGCTCGCGCACCACCCTCGAGGCGGCGCGGGTAGCGGCCGGGCTGGAGCGCACTCTGTCGCTCGGCCGGGGCGGCCACGTCGTGCACAGCCGCCTCCGCACGGTTCCCGGCGTGGGGGTGTGGACGGCAGCGGAGACCGCTCAGCGCGCCCACGGCGATCCGGACACGGTGAGCGTCGGCGACTTCCACATCCACGACATCGTCGGCTGGGCCCTGGCAGGGGGCCCGATCGATGACGACGGCATGCTCGAGCTGCTGGAGCCGTTCCGCGGCCACCGCCAGAGGGTGGTGCGGCTGATCCTGGCGAGCGGCTTCCGCAAGCCGAGGTTCGGGCCGAAGCTGACGATCCAGGACCACCGCGCGCACTGACCCGCGTCCCGCCGAGATGCCACCTCGTGCTGACACTCGTCGAGTCACCAGCACGGACTGGCACTTCACGCGCGTTCGGGCCGGCGCGCCAGCGCTCAGGGGCCGTAGGCGAAGAGCTTGTCGGGGTCCCAGGTCCTGCGCGCACGGGCCAGCCTGTCGAACGCGTCTACCGGCCATGCGCTCGCGTACTGCTGGGTGGAGGCCACGTGGCCGAGGAAGTTGATATTCGTCTCGTCCGCGATCCACGGCAGGATCCCGGCGACGATGTAGTCGGACTTCTGCGGGAGCTCGTCGTCGAACAGCTCCGGCACGGGGACGCCGAGCATGACCAGGGTGAACGGCGCCTGCCGGCCGCCGACCGCCGTCTCGCCGTGCTGCTCGGCCGCGGCCGCGCCGCCGATGTGCCGGATCTCGATGGCGATGAAGGGCAGGTCCGACCCGGCGCCGGCCCGGGCGAGGAACGCGGTGACGAAGTCCTGGTCGATGTCCTTCAGCTGCATGCCGCGGTCCCAGGCGGGTCCGGGCTGGTCGCCGTCGTTGTGGATGGAGCCGATCTGCGAGGTCGGCATCTCGCCGACCAGGTCGAGGAATGCGGGGGCCGCGTCCCGGAGAGGGGCGAGGATGCGCTCCCCCTCCGCCTCGCCGCCGACGAACGCGTAGCGCAGGTGCAGCGCGAACTTGCCGCGCAGCGCCTCGGGGACCTCCTCGATCGGCGGGAAGCGCACCAGGGCGACG
>DATCMN010000227.1:0-1994 GCA_036563405.1 Naasia sp.
GGCGCGGACGAGCTTCCACCTGATCGTCGCTCGGACCAGGGACGGGCTCACCGCCGGTCTGCGAGGCCCTGAGACGAGCGCAACGGCAGCGCCGGTCCCGGCCGGCACCGACTTCCTGGGCGTGCGGTTCGTCCTCGGGGCCACGCTGATGCCGCATCCGGCCGCGACCCTCATGGACGGCTACAGCCCCCTTCCCGTGACCGACAGCGGCAGGATCGTCCTGGGCGGCGAGGAGTGGGAGGCGCCCACCTTCGAGAACGCCGAGCACTTCGTCCGGAGACTCCAGCACGCCGGACTCCTGCTTCCGTCGGCGCTCGAGCGCGAGCGGCGCGGGCGGCTCTCGGAGCGGACCCGGCAGAGGCGATTCCGTGCCCTGACCGGGATGTCGCGCGCCACCGCGGAGCAGATCGACCGCGCCAACGCCGCAGCGACGATGCTCGCCGCCGGCGACCCCTGGACCGCCGTCGTCGAGGATCTCGGCTTCTTCGATCAAGCGCACCTCGCCCGCTCGCTCCGTCGACCCGGACAGCGTTCTCGCGTCGAAGCTCAACGGGCTGCCCAAGTACGTGGTCGGGTCGGCTCTCGCACCCGGCGACGCTGACTGGGATCCGACGACGGTGCTGAGCGGCGACCCGGTCGAGGAGGTGCGGCGACTCACAGCGCTGCCCGGCGGCGAGCTGCAGGTGCACGGCAGCTGGAGGCTCGTGCAGGCGCTCCACGAGGCCGGACTGGTCGATGTCTACCGGATGCGCCTCTACCCGGTCGTGGTCGGCGGGGGGAAGCGCCTCTTCCCGGAGGGTGCGATCCCGGCGAGCTTCGAGGTCGACGAGGACGCTTCGCGCGTGCTGCCGGGCGGCGTCGTCCCCCTCACCCTCGCACCGCGGAGCTTCGGCACCATCGCGGCCGGCTCGTACGTCGTCGAGGACGGGCGATCCGCGACGACCACCGGCTGACCTAGCGCTGCAGGAGTGCGTCGAGCCCGACCGCCATCGCCGCCGCCAGCCGGAAGTCGACGCGCGGGTCGGGGACGTCGACCGTGTACCTGTCGCGCAGGGACATCTGGCGCTCGCTCGACATCACCGGCTGCCCGGTCGCCGTATCGGTGAAGTCGAAGTGGAACGGGAGGGGCACGTCGACGAAGCGGCGCACTATCGCGACCATCGCGTTCCGCTCCTGGCCGTACGCATCGAGTCCCGGAGCGCCCAGCCGGAAGCTCGACCGCAGCAGGCTCGCGGTGAAGTCCTTCTGGAACCAGCCGAGCGGCCGGTCCGCCGCGTCCAGCACGTCGTAGGTCGCTGCCACGTCGAGAGCCTGGCGGGCGCGGAACGAGAACACCGGCGTGCGGCGTGAATCGTCCGCGAAGAAGGTGACGCGCTCGCGCAGCGCCATCCGCTTCTGCTCCGCCACCGCCAGGACGGCGCCCTCGCGCCCGTCGGCCTCCGCGGACCGGATCTCGTAGCGGTTCACGAGCATCGTGACCCGCTGTTTCACGAAGAAGCGAGCACGGTGCTCCACCCCGCCGGACGGGGAGGACGGGGAAAGGGGAGCCGCTGGAGCCATGCCCTCAGCCTAGGAGGGGGCGCGTCGGCGATCGCCTGGAGCCGGGACTCTGAACCGCCCGGTGCGCCTCTCGGGGGACGCCGGTTTCCCCCTCGCGGTGGAAGCAGGTCCCGGCCGCTGATCCCTAGGGTGGCAGGCATGAGCGCAGCAGACGACCCCGTCGTTCCCGTGCCCGAGCCTCTCCGATCGTCGGGCGAGCCCGCGCTGCGGATCACCGGACTGAGGAAGGCGTTCGACGGGAAGGTCGCGGTCGACAACCTCGACCTGACGGTGCCCATGGGCTCCTTCTACGGCCTGGTCGGGCCGAACGGTGCCGGCAAGACGACGACGCTCTCGATGGCGACCGGGCTGCTCCGACCCGACGCGGGAACGATCACGGTGCTCGGCACCGACGTCTGGCGGGACACGGTGAAGGCCAAGTCTCTCGTCGGCGT
>DATCMN010000230.1:0-9218 GCA_036563405.1 Naasia sp.
GGCGCCGTCGGGCTGCAGCACGGCCTTCGCGGTGCGCCACAGGATGACGAGGTCGCCCATCATGGACCAGTTGTCGGCGTAGTAGAGGTCGAGCCTGATGCCGTCGTCCCAGCCGAGGTTCGACCGGCCGCTGACCTGCCAGAGTCCGGACATCCCGGGGGTCACGGCGAGGCGGCGGCGCTCCTTGGAGTTGTAGTCGGAGACCTCCTCCGGCAGGGCCGGCCTCGGACCGACCAGGCTCATGTCTCCGCGGAGCACGTTGATGAGCTGCGGCAGCTCGTCGATGGAGTAGCGGCGCAGGATGCGGCCGACAGGGGTGACCCGGGGGTCGTCGGCCATCTTGAACAGCTTGCGGCCGTCCGCCGCCGCGGCCACGAGCTCCGCTCGCCGCGCATCCGCGTTCGTGTACATCGAGCGGAACTTGAGGATCCGGAACGGCACCCCGTCCCGGCCGACGCGCTCCTGCGAGTAGAACACGGGGCCGCCGTCGGCCTTCCGGATGAGGGCGGAGACGATGGTGAACAGCGGCAGCAGGGCGAGCAGGATGAGCCCGGAGACGACCACGTCGAAGATGCGCTTCGCGGCCTTCTGAGGTCCCTCGTACTGCGGCGTCTCCACGTGCAGCAGCGGCAGCCCGGCGACGGGACGCAGGTGCACGCGGCTGCCGGCTACATCGGTGATGCTGGGCGCGAGCACCAGCTGGTGGCGCTGGGGGTGCAGGTTCCAGCTGATCTCGCGGACGCGCTCCGGCGGCAGGTGGTCGGAGTTGGTGGCGATGATCGTGTCGGCGCCGTACGAGTCGAGCAGGGCAGGCACCTCGTCGATGCCGCCGATTATCGGCAGACGGGTGCCGTCGAGCCGCCCCTCGTCGGGACCGTCGGTGAGCGCCACGCCGACCACCCGGTAGCCGTGGGCGGGATTCTTGTCGAGGTCGAGGGCGGTCTGCCGGACGCTCCGCTCGGAGCCGATCAGCACGACCTGGGACGAGTACTCACCGCGCATGCGGCGGGAGATGAGCCAGCGCCGCCACAGCCAGCGGGAGACCACCAGGGCGCCGGTGCCGGCGAGGAAGACGGTGAGCAGGAACGCCGCCGACACGTCGAGATCCAGGAAGAAGGCACCGGCGATGCCGAGGCCGAAAGTGAGGATCGACGCGTGCATGACGCGCTTGTACTCGAGGCTGCCGGATCCGATGATCCGCGGCTCGCGGGTGTCGAGCACCTGGAGGGCCAGGTTCCAGACGACGGCGAGGACGAGGGCGACGTGCAGCGGTGTCACGCTGGCCGCCTGGAGCAGGCCCGTGCTGGTGAGCGGGCCGTTGTCGAGGCCTGTGGTGAGGAGGTGGGCTCCGGCTACCGCGAGGGTCACCGTCGCCAGGTCGCCCACGGCGACGCGCGCCGCGTAGCGCCGCACCCAGCCGATGCTGAGCGACGGGGTGAGTGCGGCGGGGGCGGTGCCGACACGTACTGAGGTGGTCACGAGCCTGATCCATTCGGGTTTGGAGGCAGGGTCGGAGCTGGGGACGGCTCCGAGAGGGATGCGGCGCGGCGCCGCGGTGACTCTCGTCACAGCGACGCCGGGGTTCACGCAGGGCGCGCGAACGTTTCGGCGTCAGCCGAGCGGCAGCAGCTCTCGGGGCGGAGGCGGGGTGGCGGAAATGCGTCGGGTGAGCATCGGGTGGGCTCTTCTCGGGTGGGGTATCCGGCTGGGGACCGGCACTGCTCTCTCATGCCTTCGGGTAAAGGCATGGGGTGAGGCGAAACTGTTTCGGGTGGCTCGCCTCCGGGTGGGTTCACCTTAGCGACGCCGGGGAGGGCCGGGCAAGGAATCCCGGGCCCTCCAGCCGGTTCTTCCCCCGAACTGGGGGACGGTCAGGGCTGCGGGCGCAGGAAGATCGCGCCGAGCGGCGGAACCGTGAGTTCCGCCGACGCCGGCTGGCCCTGATGCGGGACGTCCTCGGCGGTCACGCTGCCGAAGTTCCCCACCCCGGATCCGCCGAAGTCCCCGGCGTCGGTGTTGAGCAGCTCCTGCCAGGCGCCGCCGTGGGGGAGTCCCACGCGGTACGGCCCGACCGGGTTGCCGCCGAAGTTGAACACCGCGGCGACGGGGTTGCCCGAGGAGTCCCAGCGGAGGAACGAGATCAGGTTGCGGGCCGAGTCGCTGCCGTCGATCCAGGAGAAGCCCGCGTCGGCGCGGCCGTCCTGCTCCCAGAAGGCCGGGTTGTCGCGGTACACGCGGTTGAGCGACGACACCAGCCGCAGCAGCCCCTGGTGCGTCGGCTGGTCGAGGATCCACCAGTCGAGGCCGCGCTCCTCGCTCCATTCCGACGGCTGCCCGAACTCCTGGCCCATGAACAGCAGCTGCTTGCCCGGGTGCGCCCACTGGTAGGCGAGGTACAGCCGGACGTTGGCGAGCTTCTGCCAGTGGTCGCCCGGCATCTTGTTCAGCAGCGACCCCTTGCCGTGCACGACCTCGTCGTGGCTGATCGGCAGCAGGAAGTTCTCGGAGAAGGAGTAGACGAAGGAGAACGTCAGCTCGCCGTGGTGGTGGGCGCGGTACATCGGGTCCTGCTTGATGTACCGCAGCGAGTCGTTCATCCAGCCCATGTTCCACTTGAGCCCGAACCCGAGCCCGCCCTCGCTGGTCGGCTTGGTGACACCCGGCCAGGCGGTGGATTCCTCGGCGATCATCACGATCCCGGGGTAGTTCTTGTAGGCCGTGGCGTTCACCTCCTGCAGGAAGCCGATCGCCTCGAGGTTCTCGCGTCCGCCGTACTGGTTCGGCAGCCACTCGGTCCGCGAGTAGTCGAGGTAGAGCATGGACGCGACGGCGTCGACGCGGAGGCCGTCGACGTGGAACTGCTCGAGCCAGTACAGGGCGTTCGCGACGAGGAAGTTGCGGACGTGGGACTCGCCGAAGTCGAAGACGAGGGTGCCCCAGTCCTGCTGCTCCCCGCGCCGGGGGTCGGAGTGCTCGTACAGCGGCTGCCCGTCGAAGGCGGCGAGGGCGAACGCGTCCTTCGGGAAGTGGGCGGGGACCCAGTCCACGATCACGCCGATGCCCGCCTGGTGCAGTCGGTCGATCAGGTAGCGGAGGTCGTCGGGGTGGCCGTAGCGCGACGACGGCGCGTAGTACCCGGTCACCTGATAGCCCCACGAGCCGCCGAAGGGGTGCTCGGCGAGCGGCAGGAACTCGACGTGGGTGAAACCGGCGTGCTCGAGGTACTCGATCAGCTGGTCGGCGACCTCCCGGTAGCCGAGCCCCGGCTTCCAGGAGCCGAGGTGCATCTCGTAGACGCTCATCGCGCCGCGGTGCGGGTCGCGCTCCGCGCGGGCGGTCATCCAGTCGGCATCGTTCCACTGGTAGGAGGTGACGCCCACCCGGGAGGCCGTCGCGGGCGGCACCTCGGTGTACTGGGCCATCGGGTCGGCCTTCTCGATCCAGTCGCCGGAGGCGGTCAGGATCTTGAACTTGTAGGAGACGCCCTCCCCGACGCCGGGCACGAAGAGCTCCCAGACGCCGTTCGCGTCGAGGCGCCGCATGGCGTGCGTGGCGCCGTTCCAGCCGTTGAAGTCGCCGATGACCTGCACGGCGCGGGCGTGCGGGGCCCACACGGTGAACGAGACGCCCCGGACGGGCGCGTTCACGCCCCAGTGCTCGCGGACGTGGGCGCCGAGCACATCCCACAGGCGCTCGTGGCGGCCCTCGCCGAAGAGGTAGAGGTCGAGGTCGCCGATCGAGGGGAGGAAGCGGTACGGGTCGTCGTCCGTCCATTCCCCGCCCTCGTAGCGCGCCTCGATCGTGTAGTCCTGCAGGCCGAGGATGCTCACGCCCTGCCAGACGCCGTGCGCGACGTGGGACATGTCGATGCGCGCGCCGTTCTCGAGGACCGCGCTCACCTTCTGAGCAAGGGGCCGCAGGGCGCGGATCACGACGACCGGGTCGCTGACGCCCTCGGTGACGACGGGGTGCTGACCGAGGACCGAGTGTGGACCGGTGTGCACGCCGGCGGCGATGCGAGCCAGCTCGTCCTCCGGGAGGACGGGCAGCTCGAAGCGCGGCTCGGGGGTCTCGGCAGGTGCCGAGGCGCTCTCCGCCGGGGCGGTTCCGGCCGGAAGCGATGTGCCGGGGCCGATGTCGGAGCCCCTGGGCTGGGGCTCGGGGGAGGTCTGCCGTTCGGTAGCGCGGGCCATGGTGCCGCTCCTTCCGGGGAGGGGGTCGGGAGTCAGACGAACTGCTCCGGGACTGAGGGGAGCACCGCGAGGATGTGCGCGGGCTCCGTGAAGGCGTCGAGGCGGACGTAGTTGTGCTGGCCCCAGGTCCACTCGGCGCCCGTGATCAGGTCGACCACGCGGAACGGCTGCTCCGGGTCGGCCCCGAACAGCGTCGGGTCGAGGTGCACGGTCGTCTCGCGCACCGAGTGCGGGTCGAGGTTCGCGACGACGAGCACGGTGTCGGACGCCCCGGACGGGGTGAACCTGCCGTCCAGGTGCTTGCTGAACACCATGATCGACTCGTCGTCGCTCCAGTGGAAGCGGATGTTGCGCAGCTGGCCGAGCGCGGGGTGCTCGCGCCGGATGCGGTTGAGCGCGGTCAGGTACGGCTTCAGCGAGTTGCCCGCGGCCTCGGCGGCGGCCCAGTCGCGCGGCTTGTACTCGTACTTCTCGTTGTCGATGTTCTCCTCGGAGCCCGGGCGGGCGACGTCCTCGAACAGCTCGTAGCCCGAGTAGACGCCCCAGGTGGGGACCGTGGTCGCCGCGAGGGCCGCCCGCACCTTGTAGGCGGGCCGCCCGCCGAACTGCAGGTAGGGCGTGAGGATGTCGTGGGTGTTGACGAAGAAGTTGGGGCGCAGGTAGTCGGCGGTCTCGGTGGAGAGCTCGATCAGGTACTCGGTGAGCTCCTCCTTGCCGTTCCGCCAGGTGAAGTAGGTGTAGCTCTGCTGGTAGCCCACCTTGGCGAGCCCGCGCATCATCGGCGGCTTGGTGAACGCCTCGGACAGGAAGATGACCTCCGGGTGGGCGGTGTTCACCTCGTGCAGCAGGCGCTCCCAGAACGACAGGGGCTTCGTGTGCGGGTTGTCGACCCGGAAGATCCGGACGCCGAGCCCGATCCAGTGCAGGAAGATGCGGAGCATCTCCTGGTACACGCCCTCGGGGTCGTTGTCGAAGTTGAGGGGGTAGATGTCCTGGTACTTCTTCGGCGGGTTCTCGGCGTAGGCGATGCTGCCGTCCGGCAGGCGCGTGAAGAACTCGGGGTGCTCGGTCGCCCACGGGTGGTCGGGGGAGGCCTGGAGGGCGATGTCGAGTGCCAGCTCCATCCCGTGGCGCTGCACCTCCTCCACGAACCACCGGAAGTCCTCCTCGGTGCCGAGGTCGGGGTGCACGGCGTCGTGCCCGCCCTCTGCTGCGCCGATCCCGTACGGCGAGCCCGGGTCGTTCGGGCCCGCGGTGAGAGTGTTGTTCGGACCCTTGCGGTTGGTGCGGCCGATCGGGTGCACCGGGGGGATGTAGACGACGTCGAAGCCCATCTCCCGGATGGCGGCCAGGCGGCCGGCGGCGGTCCGGAAGGTGCCCGACTGCCAGGACCCGTCGTCGCGCTGTACGGCGCCCTCCGAGCGGGGGAAGAACTCGTACCAGGATCCGCGTCCGGCTCTCTCGCGCTCGACGCGGAGCCGGCGCTCGGGTCCGCGGCTCACCAGTGAGGCGATCGGCACGCGGGTGATCGCCGCGACCACGGCGTCGTCCTCGACGGCGGCGAGACGCTCCGCGGATGCGGCGGACGTGTCGGCCAGCTTGCGCGCGGCGGCCGCGAGCAGCTCCCGCTCCACCGCGGTGCGGGACTCCTCGCCGGCGGCGCCCTCGAGGAGCTGTGCGCCCATCGTGAACATCAGCTCCACGTCGACGCCTGCGGGGACCTTCACCTCGGCGTTGTGCAGCCAGGTGCCGAAGTCGTCCGACCACGCCTTGACGTGCCAGGTCCAGAAGCCGGCGGAGTCCACCTGCGCCTCCGTGCCCCACTGGCCGAGGCCCGGGTTCAGGAGGGTCAGCCGGTGCTCGGTGGCGTTGCCGGCCGGGTCGACGAGGACGAGGTCGGCGCCGAGGAGGTCGTGCCCCTCACGGAACACCGTCGCCCGGAACGGGACGACCTCGCCGACGAAGGCCTTGGCCGGCCACAGGTCGTCCGGCTGCTGAGGGGAGAGATCGAGGATCGGGAAGCGGCCGAGGACCGGTGTCCAGGCGGGCTGCGGCGCGGCCTTCGGCCTCGCCGTGCGCTTGGCCGCCGGGGCCTTCGTCGCTGTCGCCGACGCGTCGGTGCTCGCGCGCCGTGGGGCTCCGGCCCCCTGGCCGGAGCGGGGATTACGGGGGGCCTGGCGCGGGCTCTCGGGCTCGGCGCCGTTCCGGGGAGTCGCCACGCTGTCACTCTAGCCGCGGCCATTCCGGGCACGCCTGCCGTGCCCGGAGGCTTGCGCGGGCGCCGACACGCCGCTATTGCCGAAAGGCATTGGAAGCGTTTGCACTCGTTCGGCGCCGCGCACGTCCTAGTGTGTTCGGAGGCCTCACGTCGATAGGGAACCGCATGAAGGCGATCCGCCGCTTCACCGTTCGCACCGTCCTTCCCGAGTCGCTCTCCGCGCTCGACGAGCTCGCCGGGAACCTCCGCTGGTCCTGGCACGAGCCGACGCGGGAGCTCTTCGAGTACATCGAGCCGGGGCTCTGGAACTCCAGCGGGCACGATCCCGTCGCGCTCCTCGGCGCGGTCACCCCGGAGCGGGTGGAGAAGCTGGCCAAGGACAGTGCCTTCGTCAGCCGGGCGAACGCGCTGCGCGACGGGTTGCGCACCTACATCACAGAGCCCCGCTGGTACCAGACGCAGGCCGATGCGCCCGAGTCGATCGCCTACTTCTCGCCGGAGTTCGGCATCGCGGCGGCCCTCCCGCAGTACTCCGGCGGCCTGGGCATCCTCGCCGGCGACCACCTGAAGAGCGCCTCCGACCTGGGCGTGCCGCTGCTCGCCGTCGGCCTGTTCTACAGGTCCGGCTACTTCAAGCAGGCCATCTCGTCCGACGGCTGGCAGGAGGAGACCTACCCGGTCCTCGACCCCGACGGCCTGCCGCTGTCGGTCCTCCGCGGTGCCGACGGGGCGCCGGCGCAGGTCGCCCTCGCGCTGCCCGGCGACCGGACCCTGTTCGCGCGGGTCTGGCAGGCCGACGTGGGGCGCGTGAAGCTGCTGCTCCTCGACACCGACATCCCCGAGAACGAGGAGTCGCTGCGGACCGTCACTGACCGCCTGTACGGCGGCGGGGGCGAGCACCGCCTCCTGCAGGAGCTGCTGCTCGGCATCGGCGGCGTCCGCGCCATCAAGCTCTACGCGGAGCTGTCGGGCACCCCGTTCCCGGCCGTCTTCCACACCAACGAGGGCCACGCCGGCTTCCTGGGGCTGGAGCGCATCGGCGACCTGGTGACCGCCGGGCTCAGCTTCGCGGAGGCTCTCGAAGTGGTGCGCGCCGGCACGGTGTTCACCACGCACACGCCGGTCCCCGCCGGGATCGACCGCTTCGAGCGGAGCCTCGTGGAGACCTACTTCTCCACCGACCTGCTGCCCGGCATCGCGGTGCGCGACGTGCTCGCCCTCGGCACGGAGAACTACGAGGGCGGCAACGGCGGCGTGTTCAACATGGCCGTCATGGGCCTCCGCCTCGCTCAGCACGCCAACGGCGTGTCCCAGCTGCACGGCGAGGTCAGCCGCGGGATGTTCTCCGGCCTCTGGCCCGGATTCGACGAGGTGGATGTCCCGATCACCTCCGTCACGAACGGCGTGCACGCCCCGACCTGGACCGATCCGATGCTGCTCAAGCTGGCGGAGGAGAAGCTCGGGACGACGGACACCACTGCCGCGGACTGGAACTCGGACGCGGTCAGTGACAAGGACCTCTGGAAGGTCCGCAGGGAGATGCGGGCGCAGCTGGTGGCGGACGCCCGCGTGCGGATCCGGGCCTCGTGGCAGCAGCAGAACCCCGGCTCCGTGGTGCCCACCTGGATCGGCGAGGCGCTCGACCCGGAGGTGCTCACCATCGGCTTCGCCCGTCGAGTGCCCACCTACAAGCGGCTGACCCTGATGCTGCACGACACGGACAGGCTGAAGCAGCTCCTCACGTCGAAGAAGCGCCCGGTCCAGCTTCTCATCGCCGGCAAGAGCCACCCCGCCGACGACGAGGGCAAGCGCCTCATCCAGAAGCTGGTGCGGTTCGCGCAGGACCCGGAGGTGCGCACCCGGCTCGTCTTCCTGCCGAACTACGACATCGGCATGGCGCAGCTGCTCTACCCCGGCACGGACGTCTGGCTCAACAACCCGCTGCGGCCGCTCGAGGCGTGCGGCACCTCCGGCATGAAGGCGGCCCTGAACGGCGCCCTCAACCTGTCGATCCTCGACGGCTGGTGGAACGAGTTCTACGACGGCGAGAACGGCTGGGCCATCCCGTCGTCCGATGCGGCGGGCGACGCGGCGGAACGCGACGCGCTCGAGGCGGGTGCGCTGTACGACCTCATCGAGCACCAGATCGCCCCGCGGTTCTACGACCGGGACAAGGACGACGTGCCGGTCCGCTGGGTGCAGTCGATCCGGCACACCCTCGCCACCCTGTCGCCGGCGCTCTCCGCCGACCGGATGGTGAAGGAGTACGTGCAGAAGCTGTACACGCCCGCCGGCAAGGCGGCGACCGTGATCGCCGGCGACGACTACGCGGCCGGACGCGAGCTCGCGCGCTGGAAGCACGAGGTGGCCCAGGGGTGGCCGGGCGTCCAGGTGCTGCACGTGGAGTCCGGCGGACTCGCGGCGGTGCCGCGCATCGGCGACGAGCTGCACGTCCGCGCGCAGGTCCAGCTGGGCGCGCTCGCCGCCTCCGACGTGGCCGTCGAGGTCGTCTACGGCAAGAGCCTCGAGGGCGACTCGCTGCACGACACCACCACGGTGCAGCTGGTGCCGCTCGTCGAGGACGGCGCGGACGGGAAGGCCGCCTCCGACGGCTCCACGACGTTCGCTGGAACCGTGCCGCTGACCCGGCCGGGGTCGTTCGGCTACAACGTGCGCGTGGTGCCGAAGAGCCCGTACCTGGCGAGCCCCGCGGAGCTCGGTCTCGTCACAGTCGCCCACTGACCGCGAGGGAGGAGGGGCACCGCCGGCGTCCCTCCTCCCTCCGCCTCGCGCGGGGCGGGGCCCCG
>DATCMN010000321.1:0-2994 GCA_036563405.1 Naasia sp.
TCGCCGGATGGTTCGCGGTCGCCGTGCGCGCCGCCGCGCCGCGGGCCACCGTCGACCCGCACCTCGGCAGCAAGCTGAGCCGCATCAACAACGTCGAGATGACCCTCGCCGTGGAGATCGGCCGCACCCGCATGTCCGTCCGCGACCTGCTGTCCATCGAGCCGGGCGCCGTGATCGAGCTCGACCGCTCGGTGGGCACGCCCGCCGATGTGCTGCTCAACGGCCGCCTCATCGCGCACGGCGAGATCGTCGTCGTCGACCAGGAGTTCGCCGTCCGCATCACGCGCATCCTCGATGCCGTAGAGCCCGACTGAGCCGGGCCCCATGGACACTCTCCTCCTCGCGCTCCGGGTGCTCGTCTCACTCGGTGCCGTCCTCGCCGTCCTCTGGTTCGCCCGCCGCTGGCTGACCGGGGGCAAGGCGGCGCGCACGCGGGGCAAGGAGATCACCGTCGTCGCGAAGCAGGGTCTGGGGGCGAAGGCGTCGGTCGCGCTCGTCGAGGCCGGGGGAGCGCGCTACCTGCTCGGCGTCACGGAGCACTCGGTGACCGTGCTCGACAGGCTGGAGCCCGAGGTGCCGCTGCTGCAGGCGGCCCCGCCCACGACGCCGATCAAGCTGCCGAGCTTCGCCCGGGAGCTCGAGCAGGCGACCGCGGAGACCGGGCTGCGGGAGCCCATCCCCCTTGTCCCCGCCTCCCGGCGGTCGGCACGCGAAGCCGAAGCCGCGGGCAGGTCGCCGCTCGCCGGCTCCCTCCTCTCCGCCGACACCTGGCGCCAGACCGCCCTGGCCCTGCGGCGGGCCCGGTGAGCGCCGCCGCTCCCGCCCGGCGGAGAGCGGTGCTGCGGACGACCGCGCTGATCACGGGCGGTGTCGCCCTCGGCGCCGTTCTCGCCGTGGCCCTGCCGGAGCTCGCCACGGCCGTCCCGGTCGAGCCCACTCCGCCGACTGTGCCGACGCCCACGCCGACGCCGGGTGACCTGACCATCCAGATCGACGGCGGGAGCGGGGCGCCGTCCAGCTCCATCGTGATCCTGCTCGGCATCACGCTGCTCTCGGTGGCCCCCGCGCTCCTCCTGATGATGTCGTCGTTCACGAAGATCTTCGTGGTGCTGGCGCTCACCCGGAACGCGCTCGGCCTCAACACGATCCCGCCGAACCAGGTCATCGCGGGACTCGCGCTGTTCCTGTCCATGTTCATCATGTGGCCGGTGCTCACCGACGTGAACGACGCGGCAGTGCAGCCCTATCTCGCGGGTCAGCTCGACTTCGGCGGCGCCATCGACGCGGCGACCGGTCCGCTCAAGGAGTTCATGCTCGCGCACGTGCGCGAGGAGGACATCGCTCTGATGACCCGCGCGGCCGGCCAGGAGAATCCCGCGAATCCGGCGGCCGTGCCGCTGCCGACGCTGATCCCCGCGTTCATGATCTCGGAGCTGCGGGCCGCGTTCATCATCGGCCTCGTGATCTTCGTGCCGTTCCTCGTGATCGACCTCGTGGTGTCCTCCGGCCTGATGGCGATGGGCATGATGATGCTCCCGCCGACGATGATCGCCCTGCCGTTCAAGATCCTGCTGTTCATCCTGGTCGACGGCTGGGGCCTCATCATCACCTCCCTCATCCAGAGCTACGGGACGTAGCGCCATGGACCAGAGTGCAGTCCTCGACATCGCCATGCAGGCCCTCCTGCTCGCGGCGAAGCTCTCCGCGCCGCTGCTGATCACGAGCCTGGTGGTCGGCTTCGCCATCTCCGTCTTCCAGTCGATCACCCAGATCCAGGAGGTGACCCTCTCCTTCGTGCCGAAGGCGATCGCCGTCGCCATCGCGCTGCTCGTCTGCGGGCACTGGATGATCACGGAGGCGGTGGACTTCACCCAGGCCATGTTCCGCATGCTGCCGAGCCTCCTCGGGAGTGCCTGATGCAGCTCGGGGTCAACATGGCGTGGCTCGAGGCCACGATGCTCGCCGGGGTGCGGATGGCGGCGTTCCTCGTCATCGCCCCGCCCTTCTCCTACAACGGGTTCCCCATGCAGGTGAAGGGGATGCTCGCCGTGGCCCTGGCGATCCTCGTCGCGCCGCGCGTGACCGACGGCTACACCTCGCTCGACACCGGCCCCTTCCTGCTGGCCCTCGTCACCCAGCTGATCGTCGGCGCCCTGCTCGGCTACCTCGTCTACCTCTGCTTCGCCGCGATCCAGTCGGCGGGCGGCCTCATCGACCTGTTCGGCGGCTTCTCCCTCTCGCAGGCCTTCGACCCCGGCTCCTTCGTCAACGGCGCTCAGTTCACCCGCCTGATGCACCTCATCGCCCTGGCGCTGCTCTTCGTCAGCGGCGGCTACGAGCTCATCCTCGGCGGCTTCGTGCGCACCTTCGACGCCCTGCCCGTCACCGGCCAGATCGACATGCGGGACTTCGGCGGTGAGCTCGTGAACGGGCTCACCCAGATGTTCCTCGCGGCCGTGCAGATCGCCGGCCCGATCCTCATCGTGCTGTTCCTCGCCGACGTCGGCCTCGGACTGCTCACCCGCGTCGCGCCGCAGATGAACGCGTTCGCGATGGGCTTCCCGCTCAAGATCCTGCTCACCCTGCTCGTCGCGGGCGTCGTCTTCCTCGCCCTGCCCCGCATCGTCGGCGCACTCGTCGACGACGGCCTCGCGCTGATGGGGGTGACCGGATGAGCGACCCAGGATCCGGGGAGCGCACCGAACAGGCGACGCAGAAGCGCATGAAGGATGTGCGCAAGAAGGGGAAGCTCTCCTCCTCGCGCGACCTCACCGCGTGGCTCGGCATGGCCGCCGCCGCCCTCGCCCTCCCGATCACCGTGTCGAACGGCACCGACGCCGTGTCCGGCATGGTCGCGGGCTACCGCACCCTCATCGACTCCCCGGATCCCCAGGAGGCGCTGGACTGGTTCGGCAACGCGCTCACCCAGGTGCTGCCGGTCGTCACGCCCCTCTTCGCGGCGGTCGTCGTCGGCACCGTGGCGGGCGCCGTCCT
>DATCMN010000240.1:0-13208 GCA_036563405.1 Naasia sp.
GAACACGACGAGATCGGCGCCGGCCTCGGCGGCGCGGCGGGTGTATTCGACGATGGTGTCGGCGTTGGCGCCGAAGGCTCCCATGACGGGGTTGGTCTGGGCGAGCGCCAAGCGGACAGTCGGCATAGCCACTAGCCTAATGAGGCACTGTTCGGGGCTTCGGGCCCATCCGAGGAAGGGCCCAGGGTGGTCGACAAGCAGCGCGACTTCGTCCTCCGCACGATCGAGGAGCGCGGCATCAAGTTCGTGCGCCTGTGGTTCACCGATGTGATCGGGACCCTCAAGTCGGTGGCCATCGCGCCGGCCGAGGTGGAGGGCGCATTCGCCGAGGGACTCGGCTTCGACGGCTCGGCGATCGAGGGCCTCACCCGCGCGTTCGAGGCGGACGTCCTCGCGCACCCGGACCCCACCACGTTCCAGGTGCTGCCGTGGCGGGGCGAGATCGACCCCACCGCGCGCATGTTCTGCGACATCACGACTCCGGACGGCCAGCCGCACGCGGCCGACCCCCGCAACGTGCTGAAGAGGGCGCTCGCGAAGGCCGCCGACCGGGGCTTCACCTTCTACACCCACCCGGAGATCGAGTTCTACCTCGTGAAGTCGAGCCAGATCGGGCCGAACGGTCCGGAGCCGGTGGACTCCGCGGGCTACTTCGACAACGTTCCCGGCGGGACCGCTCACGACTTCCGGCGCCGCAGCGTGCGGATGCTCGAGGACCTCGGCATCTCGGTGGAGTTCAGCCACCACGAGGCAGGGCCCGGCCAGAACGAGATCGACCTCCGCTACGCGGACGCGCTCACCACGGCGGACAACATCATGACCTTCCGGACCGTCATCAAGGAGGTGGCGATCGAGCAGGGCGTGTACGCGACGTTCATGCCGAAGCCCCTGCAGACGGAGCCGGGCAGCGGCATGCACATGCACATGTCGCTGTTCGAGGGCGACACCAACGCGTTCTTCGACCCGGGCGCCCAGTACCAGCTGTCGACGATCGGGAGGCAGTTCATCGCCGGCCTGCTCCGTCACGCGCCGGAGATCACCGCGGTCACCAACCAGTTCGTCAACTCCTACAAGCGCCTGTGGGGCACCACGGACAGCAAGCTGGGCGAGGCGCCGAGCTTCGTGACGTGGGGGCACAACAATCGCTCCGCGCTCGTGCGGGTGCCGCTGTACAAGCCGGGCAAGGGCCAGTCGTCGCGGGTGGAGTACCGCGCCATCGACTCCGCGGCGAACCCCTACCTCGCGCTCTCGCTCCTGCTGGCCGCCGGCCTCAAGGGCGTCGAGGAGGGCTACGAGCTGCCGCCCGAGGCCGAGGACAACGTCTGGGAGCTGACGGATGCGGAGCGCCGCGCGCTCGGCTACGACCCGCTGCCGGCGAGCCTCGACCATGCCATCTCGTTCATGGAGGATTCGGAGCTCGTCGCCGAGACCCTCGGCGAGCAGGTGTTCAACTACGTGCTGCTCAACAAGCGCCGCGACTGGCGGGACTACCGGGCGCAGGTGACGCCGTACGAGCTGCGGTCGAACCTCGAGATGCTCTGACCCGCTCCGCCCGATAGGCACTCCCGATGCGCCGCGAGCTGACCTCGCTCAGTGAGCTGGCGAGGCTCGGGTTCGCCCAGCTCGGCAGCGTGCGTGAGCGCCTGGCTGAGGTCGAGGAGCTCACCGGGAGCGACGCCGACCTCCTGCCGCTTCTCGCATCGGCCGCCGACCCCGACCAGGCGCTCGACCTGCTGGTCCGCCTGGCCCGCAGGCACCCCGTCGAGGTCGGCGCGACTCTGGGCTCGGCCGGCACCACGCGCCGGCTGCTCCTCGTGCTCGGCGCCTCTGCCGGCCTCGCCGAGTACCTGATGCGGTCCCCGGACGGGCTCGAGGCGCTGCGCGAGCCGCTGTCCGCAGTGCCCACCGCCGACCAGCTGCGCGCCGACCTGCTGGAGTCGGTGGGCGCGGGGGACGATGGCGTCGCGACGGTCACGGGAGATGCGGGCCGGGTCGCGCTCCGCATCCGCTACCGCCGGCATCTACTCCGCCTGGCCGCCTGGGACCTGGCGCAGGCCGACCCGGTGCAGGCGGTGCAGCCCGTCACCGGAATTCTCGCCGACCTCGCCGCCGCGGCTCTCGACGCCTCCCTGGCTGTCGCCCGCGCCGATGCCGCCCGCCCGGGCGCCGGGCCCGGCACCTTCTCGTCCGAGAGGATCGCCGGCACCTCGCTCGCCATCATCGGCATGGGCAAGGCGGGCGCCCGCGAACTCAATTACGTGAGCGACGTGGACGTCATCTTCGTCGCCGAGCCGGCCGACGGCAGCGAGATCGGCGTGGACGTGGCCGTCGCGGTCGGCACGCGGCTCGCGATGCTCACCATGCGCGGCATCCACGAGATCGCGGTGGAGCCGCCGCTGTGGGAGGTGGACGCGAACCTCCGGCCGGAGGGGAAGGACGGCGCGCTCGTCCGGACGCTCGACTCCCACCTCGCGTACTACGAGCGGTGGGCCCGCGACTGGGAGTTCCAGGCGCTGCTCAAGGCCCGCGCGATGGCGGGCGACCGGACGCTGGGGGAGCGCTACGTGGAGGCGCTGTCACCGAAGGTCTGGGCGAGTTCAGAACGGCCGAGCTTCGTCGAGCAGGTGCAGCGGATGCGCGAGCGCGTCACCGCGCACATCCCGCCCGAGGAGGCGGATGTCCAGCTGAAGCTCGGCCAGGGCGGCCTCCGAGACATCGAGTTCACCGTCCAGCTGCTGCAGCTCGTGCACGGCCGCACCGACCCGGCCGTCCGCGAGCGGGCGACGCTGCCCGCTCTCGAGTCGCTCGCCGAGGCGGGCTACATCGGCCGCGCCGAGGCGACGGAGTTCGCCGACGACTACAAGGTGCTCCGCCTGCTCGAGCACCGGCTCCAGCTGGCCCTGCTCACCCGCACCCACCTCATGCCTCGCGGCGAGGACCGGCTGCGGGTGCTCGCCCGCGCCACCGGTCTCGGCACGACCGCCGACGAGCTGCTCGAGCGGTGGCAGCGCACCAAGGTGGCGGTGCGCAGCCTGCACGAGCGCCTGTTCTACCGGCCGCTGCTGTCCGCGGTGGCGCGGATGCCGGGACCGGAGCTGGCGCTGACCAGTGCGCAGGCGGAGGCGCGGCTCGCCGCCATCGGCTTCCGCGACCCGCGGGGGGCGCTCTCGCACATCGCCGCGCTCACCCAGGGCGTCTCGCGCAGGGCGGCGATCCAGCGGACCCTGCTGCCGGTGATCCTCGGCTGGCTCGCGGAGGGAGCCGACCCGGACGGCGGCCTCCTCGCCTTCCGCCGGATCAGCGAGTCCCTCGGCGACGCGCACTGGTTCCTCCGGATGCTTCGCGACTCCAAGGAGGCGGCGTACCGGCTCACCGTCGCGCTGTCCGGATCCCGCTTCGTCGTCGAACTGCTCGAGCGGTTCCCCGAGGCGGCTCGCTGGCTGGAGAACGAGGCGGACCTCCGGCCGCGCAGCTGGGAGGCGCTGCGCGAAGAGACCAGCGCGACGGTGCTGCGGCACGACACCCGGGACGCCGCCGCCACAGCGCTCCGCAACGCGCGGCGGCGGGAGGTGCTCCGCATCGCCCTCGCGGGCATCCTCGGGGTGTCCTCGATCGACGAACTCGGCCGGGCGCTGTCCGACGTCACGACCGCGCTCATCACCGGGATCCTCCGCAGCATCCGCCGCGACGACGGCCCGTGGCCGGAGTTCGCCGTCATCGCGATGGGGCGGTACGGGGGAGCGGAGCTGGGGTTCGGCTCGGACGCGGACATCATGTACGTGCACCGTCCGATCGCGGGCATGACCAACGAGTTCGCGCAGTCCCGGGCCGAGCACATCGTGGCCGAGATCACGCGGCTGACCGCCGACACCCAGCTGCCGATCGAGCTCGACATCGGCCTGCGTCCGGAAGGCAAGAACGGCCCCGTCGTCCGGTCGCTGCGCTCCTACGAGGCGTACTACTCGCGGTGGTCGCTCACCTGGGAGGCGCAGGCGCTCCTCCGGGCTCGCGGGGTGGCGGGCGACCACGACCTGGTGCACGACTTCACCGAGCTGGCGGACCGCATCCGCTACCCCGCCGAGGTGCCGGAGGCGGAGGTGCGCGAGATCAAGAGGATCAAGGCGCGGGTCGAGAACGAACGGCTGCCGCAGGGCGCCGATCCCGCCCGCCACCTCAAGCTGGGCCGCGGCACGCTGAGCGACGTGGAGTGGCTGGTGCAGCTGATGCAGCTCCGGCACGCCGGTGCGGTGCCCGGGCTCCGCACGCAGTCGACGGTGAAGGGGCTCACCGCAGCCGTGGCGGCCGGTCTCTTGGACGTCCACGACGCCGAACAGCTGGAGGCGGCCTGGCTGCTGTCCTCCCGGCTCCGCTCTGCGATGACCCTGTGGACCAACAAGACCGCCGACCTGCTCCCTGTCGACCACCGCCAGCTGGACGCGATCGCCCGCCTCCTCGAATACCCGCCCGGCTCCGCAGCGGTGCTCGAGGACGAGTACCTGAGGGTCACCCGGCGAGCGCGGACGGTGTTCGAGCGTCTCTTCTACGGTACGCCGACCCGCGTCACCCCCTCCGGCGGCGGCTGACCGCGCGTCGTGCGTCCGATTCGGGACCCCGAGTCGCGCCGCGGGGTGCTAGACCGGACGCATGACGCCCGGCAGCGACGCCTCCCGATCCGACGACAGCAGACCCGGCGACGGTGCCACTCGGCCCAACATCCTGCTGGTTCTCGCGGACCAGGTGGTGCCGTTCCTCCTCGGCGCGTACGGCGACCCCGTCGCCCGGACGCCGAACCTCGACGCCCTCGCGGCCCGCGGTGTGCGCTTCGACGCCGCCTACACGCCCGACCCGCTGTGCGCGCCCGCCCGAGCGGCGCTCCTGACCGGCCGGGACGCCTCCGCGATCGGCGCCTACGACAACGCCTCCGTCATGCCGTCGGATGTGCCGACCCTCGGCCACTACCTCGCCGCCGAGGGCTACGACACCGTCCTGACCGGCAAGATGCACTTCATCGGCGCCGACCAGCTGCACGGCTTCCGGCAGAGGCTGACGACCGACGTATTCCCGGCGGGCGTCGACTGGGTGCCGGTCGTCGACGAGGACGGCAGGTTCCCGGCGGGCGGTCACGCGCGCCACTACGCGTCGCCGGACCCGGGCGTGCGCACCTGGACCCAGTTCCTCGCCTTCGACGAGGAGACCCAGTTCCGGGCCCTCGAGTACCTCCGGGGGCGCGGCCTCGCCGGCCGGAACGAGCTGGGCGCGGCCGAGCCGTTCGCCATGGTCGTCTCCTACCACCATCCGCACGACCCCTTCCACGTTCCTCAGGCGTTCTGGGACCTGTACGACGGCGTCGACATCCCTCTCCCGGATCTCGCCGACGACGCCGGGCTGCCCGTGTCGGAGATGGACCGCTGGGCGAACGAGGCGCACGGCACGGCCGACTACGACCTGCGCGATCCGGGCAGCCTGCGAACCCTCCGGCGGGCCTACTACGCCGCCCTCAGCTACGTGGACGCCAAGGTCGGCGAGCTGGTCGCGGCGCTCGAGGGCTCCGGCGAGCTCGACCGCACGGTGATCCTGTTCACGAGCGACCACGGCGACATGCTGGGCGAGCGGGGCATGGTGCAGAAGCGCTGCTTCTACGAGTTCTCGGCGCGCGTGCCGTTCACGCTCACCCTCCCGGACGGCGCGCACGCCGGGACGTCGGTGCGGCAGCCGGTGTCCCTCATCGACGTGCTGCCCACCCTGCTCGACCTCGCCGGGGTCGCCGAGCAGCGGCGTGCGCCGATCGACGGCCGTAGCGTGCTCCCGCTGCTCGGCGAGGAGGCGGACGGGAGCGCGCACGAGGAACGCACGATCTTCTCCGAGTACCACCTCGAGAAGGTGCGCGCCCCCTGCTTCATGGTGCGCCGGGGCGACCTCAAGTACATCTACGTGCACGGCTCGGACCGGCAGCTGTTCGATCTGGCCTCCGATCCGGGGGAGCGGATCGATCTGTCGGGCCGGCCCGAGTGGGCGGAGGCGCAGGCGGAGCTGCACGCCCTGATCCTCGAGAGGTTCGACCCGGACGCGCTGCAGGCGGCGGGACATGCGACGATCGGCCCCCGCGTGCTGATCGCTGAGGCGATGCGGCGCAACGGCACCTCCTGGGACTACACGCCGGTCTTCGACGGCCGCACCAAGTACGTCCGGTGACCCGCCGATGCTGCGGGGCCTGCGGACACGTCGCGGCCGTGCGCGGCGGTGCACCCGACCGCACGAGCCGCGTCGGGCGGCGGGCGTAGGGTGCCAAGGGTGACGCCCTCGACGCAGCTCTGGCGCGGCTCCCGGCTGCTGGCCGCGGTGCTCGCCGTCGGCTGCCTCCTCGCCGGCTGCGCCAACCGCGGTGCAGGCGCTGAGCTGCAGGGGGAGTGGACGCTCACCGCCGCATCCGACCGTCGCGGCGCCATGGACCTCACCGACGTGACCGCCACCCTGTCGATCGGGGAGGACAGGTCGAGCGGCGACGGGCCGTGCAACCTTCTCGTCCTGGAGGTTGACGGCGGGCCCGGCTCGGTCGCCGTGACGATCGGAGCGGTCACCGAGCGCGCCTGCCTCGACACCGAGCACATGGCCATCGAAGGCCGCTACATCACCGTGCTGTCCAACGTGAACTTCGCCGAGGTCGACGGCGGGATCATGATCCTGCGGGGGAAGAGCGGCGAGCTGACGTTCGAGCGCGAATAGCGGTTCCGCGACCCGCCACGCGCCGGCTTGCCTTGCCGGAGCCGGGAGGGGAGGGTGAGGCGATGGCGACTCCCCGCACCTCCGGCACCCGTGGCACTTCCCGCACTGCGGCGCTCCGCCGCGCCGGGCTGCTCCTCCTCACCGGGGCGATGCTGCCGGCGCTGACCGGCTGCATCCAGTTCAAGCCGGAGGGTCCGGGACCGGAGCCGACGCGCACGAGCGCCGGACCCGCTCCCACGACGATCGAGGAGTACTACGCGCAGGACGTGGCCTGGGAGGCGTGCGACGACTTCGAGTGCGCGGAGGTGCAGGCGCCCACCGACTGGGCCGACCCGACCAGCGAGCCGATCACACTCGCCCTGATCCGGCAGCCCGCTCTCGGCGGCACGGCGGTGGCGACGGTGTTCGTGAACCCGGGCGGCCCGGGCGGATCCGGCGTGGGGATCGTGCAGGGCGGCTACGCCGTCACCGAGAACGCGGCGCAGGGGCTCGACGTGGTGGGCTGGGATCCTCGCGGCGTCGGCGCTTCGACGCCTGTCGTATGCGCAGACGACGAGGGCAAGGACGAGTTCCTCTACGGCACCTACGACGCGGCGTACGAGACCGAGGAGTGGATCGGCGAGCTCGAGGACTCGGCCGCCGAGTGGGCGGAGGCCTGCTACGAGAACACCGGGGAGCTGCTTGCCCACATCGACACGGCGAGCACCGCTCGCGACCTGGACATGCTCCGCGCCGTCGTCGCCGGGGCGGACAGCGACCTGACCTACCTGGGCTACTCGTACGGCACGCAGATCGGTGCGACGTACGCCGAGCTGTTCCCGGAGAACGTCGGCCGGATGGTCCTGGACGGGGCAGTCGATCCGACGGTGGATCCGTTCGAGGCGCTTAAGGTGCAGTACACCGGGTTCGAGAGCGCCCTCCGCGCGTACGTCGTCGACTGCCTGCGCGGCGACGACTGCCCCTTCGAGGGCACCGTAAATGAGGTGCTGCCGCAGATCGACGAGCTGATGGGCTCCGTCGACGGTCAGGGCCTGACGGGCAGGGACGGCCGGGAGTTCGACTCCGCCACCTTCAGCACCGGTGTCGCCCTCGCCCTGTACAGCGAACAGTCCTGGCCGGACCTGTCGACCGCGTTCGCGGGCGTGATGCGCGGCGACGTGGACCCGATGCTGTCGCTCGCGGACGTCTACAACGAGCGGACCGAGGACGGCGACTACACCGGCAACAGCGTGGAGGTGTACAACGCCGTCGGCTGTGTGGACGACGACTTCACGGCGGACGCCGAGACCACGCTGGACAGGATCGCCGAGATCGAGGAGGCTGCGCCGATCTTCGGCCGCTACTTCGCCTTCGACGACTACGCGATCCTCGATGTGATGTGCTCCAACTGGCCGGTTCCGCCGGCGCCTCAGCCGGAGGAGTACGACGCGGCGGGAGCGCCGCCCATCCTGGTCGTCGGCACGACCAACGATCCGGCGACCCCGTACGTGTGGGCGCAGTCGCTGGCGGATCAGTTGGAGAGCGGCGTGCTCATCTCCTACGAGGGGGAGGGGCACACGATCTACAACTGGGGTGTCGCGTGCATCGACGACACGGTGGACGCCTACCTGCTGGAGGGCGAAGTGCCCGCATCTGACCCGAGGTGCTGACGGCGCCGATCGACCGGTGGCCGGAACTCGCGCTCCCCGGCCACGGGACCGCGATTCGCCGGCACATGGGGAGAGGTGCGGGGAGGACTGGGCTCTGGCCCTGAATTCCTACGGCGGCCCTGCCGCTCAGCCGCCCCAGACGATGAGGCAGCCGCTCAGGCTCAGCACTGTCAGGATGCCGACAGCCGTCGCAGTGATCGCACGTCTCATGCGTCGAACGTAGCGCGGGCACCCGCCCGCCTGTGCGGGGGTTGCGTGATGGCTCTCCGCCTGGTTGGGGGCCGCCCGCCATCGGGCGGGCTCGCGCGGCCGCGATGTTCCCTTCTGCTCCGGTCGCCTGTCAATGGTCTGTGAGGATCCTTCGAAGCTCCGTAACGTCGAGGCGTCCCGATCACAGACAGCGTGGGCGGATCCCCACACAGAAGGAGCAATCATGTCGAACCTTGGAAGCACCGCGACCGGCACCGGCTCGGTGGCGCCGCGCACGGACCACCGCAGCGACCGTCAGCAGGAGACCAAGCCGTCGTTCAAGACGAGCGAGTTCTACGTCTGGCTGGTCGTCTCCCTCGCCATCCTCATCGCCTCCGCGATGGTCGACAACGGCGAGGACGGCCAGGGCTTCGGCGCGGAGTCCGCATGGTTCTACGTCGCACTCGTCACCCTCGGCTACCTGATCAGCCGCGGCCTCGCGAAGGCGGGCAGCCACAACCACACGCGCGACGACCACTGAGCATCAGTTCCGAGATGGGCCGCGGCACTGCGTGTCGCGGCCCTTCTCCGGCGTCCGGCAAGGTGAGTTGGCAGTTGTGGCTGCCATGTCGGCGAGAGGACAGCCGAAACTGCCATCTCATCGCCCGACCGCGGCGACATGCAGAAGGGGTCGTGACCGGCAGGCCACGACCCCTTCTCCGACTCAGGCGATCAGACGCCGAAGTACAGCTCGAACTCGAACGGGTGCGGGCGAGCGGCGAGGGGCTTGATCTCCTTCTCGCGCTTGTACTCGATCCACGTGTCGATCAGGTCCTGGGTGAACACGCCACCCGCGGTGAGGAACTCGTGGTCCGCCTCGAGCGCGTCGAGGACGGCGTCGAGCGAGCCCGGCACCTGCGGGATCAGCTTCGCCTCCTCGGGCGGGAGCTCGTAGAGGTCCTTGTCGACCGGCTCGTGCGGCTCGATGCGGTTCTTGATGCCGTCGAGGCCCGCCATCAGCTGCGCGGCGAACGCGAGGTACGGGTTGCCGGAGGCGTCGGGCGCGCGGAACTCGATCCGCTTCGCCTTCGGGTTGGTGCCCGTGATCGGGATGCGGATCGCGGCGGACCGGTTGCCGGCCGAGTACACCAGGTTGACCGGTGCCTCGTAGCCCGGGACGAGACGGTGGTAGCTGTTCGTCGTCGGGTTGGTGAAGGCGAGCAGCGCGGGCGCGTGGCGGAGGATGCCGCCGATGTACCAGCGGGCGAGGTCCGACAGTCCGCCGTAGCCGGACTCGTCGTAGAACAGCGGCGTGCTGCCGTTCCACAGCGACTGGTGGGTGTGCATGCCGGAGCCGTTGTCGCCGAACAGGGGCTTCGGCATGAAGGTCGCCGTCTTGCCCCACAGGTTGGCGGTGTTCTTGACGATGTATTTGAACTTCAGGATGTCGTCCGCGGCGTGGACCATCGTGTCGAACTTGTAGTTGATTTCGCCCTGGCCGGCTGTGCCGACCTCGTGGTGGCTGCGCTCCACGTCGAGGCCGGCCGCCATCAGGCGGAGCACGATCTCGTCGCGGAGGTCCGCGTGCTGGTCGACCGGGCTGACCGGGAAGTAGCCGCCCTTGTAGGGCGTCTTGTTGGCCAGGTTGCCGCCCTCCTCTTCGCGGCCGCTGTTCCAGGCAGCCTCGGACGAGTCCACCTTGTAGAAGCTGGAGCCCTGGTTCACCTCGTAGCGCACATCGTCGAAGATGTAGAACTCGGCCTCGGGGGCGAAGTACGCGGTGTCCGCGATGCCGGTGGAGGCCAGGTACTTCTCGGCCTTCTTGGCGACCTGGCGCGGGTCCTTCGCGTAGATCTCGCCGTTGCGCGGGTTGTAGATGTCGAAGACGCAGATGAGGGTGCGCTCGGTGCGGAACGGGTCCAGGTACGCGGTCGAGATGTCCGGGATCAGCTGCATGTCGGACTCGTGGATGTTGGCGAAGCCGCGGATGGACGAGCCGTCGAAGAGCTGTCCCACCGAGAAGAAGTCCTCGTCGACCGTCGATGCCGGGATGTTGAAGTGCTGCTGCACGCCGGGGAGGTCGGTGAACCTGATGTCGAGGAACTTGACGTCAGTGTCCTTGATGAACTTGATCACCTCGGATGAGTCACTGAATTTCGGATGCGACATAGAGGAAGGGCTCCGTAAGTTGCGGGGTGGATCTGGCTGCGAATGCAGACTTACCGACCCTACGCACGCGCTGTTGCCCTCCCGTGACGGCCTTGTTTCGAGGGTGTTACGGGCGCCCGGGATCGCGGCCGGGGAGCCACCGGGGAGCGGCGCCCGGCGCTGGCTAGGCTGGGGGAGTGGTGCTGCATACCGGTTCGACGCCTCCGGGGCGCTGGCCGGGTGACCGTCTCGGCCGGCCGCAGACCGGCGTCGGCTCCATCGCCCGCCCGGGGGTCCGGATCGCCGCCATCCTGATCGACTTCGCGATCGCCGGAGCCATCTACGCGCTCTTCTTCTTCGGCTCGTCTTCCGCGAGCCTCATCGCCTTCGTGGTCCTGCAGTACGTGTTCATCGCGGCGTTCGGCGGCAGCATCGGCCACCTGCTGCTCGGCATGCGCGTGGTGAAGCTCGACAACACCTGGGCGGGCCTGTGGCGCCCCGCCCTGCGCACGGTGCTGCTCGCCGTGCTGATCCCGGCCGTCATCTGGGACGCCGACCAGCGCGGCCTGCACGATGTGTTCGCAGGCACCGTCCTCATCCGGGTCCGCTGACGCCGGGTTTCCCTGCCCTCAACAGGCTGGTTTCCCTCCAACAGGCCAGAACAGGCGCGCGTGGCCTGTTGGAGGAAAAACAGCCTGTTGAGGGCTAGCGACTAGGGCCAGAGGCAGGGCGGGCTAGGGCCAGATCGGCTGCTCGGTGACGACGCCGCCGCGGAGGTTCTGCACCTGCCCCATGCGGTAGGCGTCCATCGACGTCACCGCGAACACGACGACCGCGGCGAGGATGAGGAACGCGAGGATGGTGCCGCCGAAGCCGCCCATCGACTTGCGGGGCCGCCGCATCGGGTACTCGAACGCCACGGGCAGGACCGGGTGCTGCTGGACGAGGATCGTCTGCGCCTCGCGCAGCTGAGCGAAGCGGAGTCCGGCGGCGTGCCGCTCCGCGTCGTCGGCCTCGGTCAGGAGGTCGGGGTGGGTGAGCCGCGCCTGTCGCTGGAACGCCTGCTGGATGTCGGCGATGGAGGCGTCCGGGTGCACGCCGAGCAGCGAAGCGGCTTCGGCGGGCGACATCGGCTCAGCGCATCCGCTGCGGACGGACCTTGGTGGGGTCGATGCCCTTGGGGATGGGGAGGTTGTTGGTCGACAGCGAGCTCAGCCGGTTGCTGACAGCGACCACCTCGGCGCGCGTCAGGGTGCGCTTGAACTTGCCGAGGCGCCGGTTGATCTGGTGCAGCGGAACCGAGTCCTTGTCGGGGCCGACGTGCAGCGCCGAGACGGGCACGTTCGGCAGGATCCGCGACACCTTGCGCTTCTCGTCCTCGAGCATGCGGTTGGTACGTGTCTTGGGCCCCTCGGCGATGAGGACGACGCCCGCGCGCCCGACAGCCCGGTAGACGGCGTCCTGGGTCTTCGCGTTGACCGCGACAGGCATCTCGCTGCCGCGCCAGCCCCGGCGGAGCGAGCTGCGGAGCACGGCGCCGACCGCTCCGGGCTGGCCGGCGATCTGGCCGTATGCGGCCTTCTCGGCACGCCGGCCGAGGACGACCAGGAAGAGCAGCAGGCCGAGGAGCACGCCGGAGAGGACCCACAGGGTGATGGAGAACCAGTTGCCCTCGGAGAGCACGATGCCGAGGACGACGCCCAGCACCACGGGCAGGAGGAAGGCCCCGAGGAGCCACCAGATGGCCTGCTTGTCCAGGCGGCGGGTCATCTGGAAGACCTGCCAGAGCTGCTTGAAGCGCCCCGGCTCCTTGGCGGCTGGGGCGGCGGACGAGGTGCGGGCCATGCCCTCAGGATACCGCCCGCCCGGGCGTGTCCTCCCCGACTCCGGCGCGCCGCGGACGGTCCCCAGAAGCTGGTGCGCCGGGCGCCGCAGAGCCGGAGCACAGGCACCCTCGCCTCATGCAGAGCGTGGGCGGCTACCGACGGATCCGGACCCTGGCGGTGGAGGAGTCCGGCGAGGTGTTCCTCGCCCGGGCGGAGGGATCGAGCGATCCGCCGGTCGTCGTGCGGCTGGTGGACGACGACCGGGCCGAGGCCGAGGTGGCGGCGACGACGGCGGTCGCGAGCGAGCATGTGGTGGAGCTGCTCGACCTCTTCACCGCCCCCGACGACCGGACGGCCTTGGTCTTCCCCCGCCTGCCCGGCGGATCGCTGGCCCAGCTGCTCGAGCGGCGAGGGCGGTTGAGCGCAGGGGAGGCGACGACGATCCTGGTCGGCGTGGCGCGCGGGCTGGCCGCACTCCATGCCGCCGGGCGCACGCACGGCTCCCTGGCCTCCCGGCGGGTGCACTTCGCGGAGGACGGCACGCCGCTGCTGACCGGGCTCGGCCGCTCGGAGCCGGGCGATCCCACCGGGGAGGCGGCCGACCGGGTCGCTCTCGCGGCCATGGCGGCCGAGGTGCTCGCGCGGACGGACGGAGGGGCCGCTGTCGCCGGAC
>DATCMN010000246.1:0-9304 GCA_036563405.1 Naasia sp.
GACATCGTGGAGGTGACCCGGCAGATCGCCGATGGTCTCGCACATGTCCACTCGCGCGGCATCGTGCACCGGGATGTCAAGCCGGCCAACGTCCTGGTCGCGCGCGACCGCGGTCGGGTGGTGGCGAAGCTCGCGGACCTCGGCATCGCACGGCTCGTGGACGGCACACGGATGACGGCGGTCGGCACGATCATCGGCACTGCCGCCTACTTGAGCCCGGAGCAGGTCCTCGGCGAGAGCCCGACGCCGGTCAGCGACGTCTACTCCCTCGGGCTGATGCTCCTCGAGACGCTGACGGGGGAGCCGTGCTACCCGGGGACTCGCGCCGAATCGCTGACCGCCCGGACGACCCGGCCGCCACGGATCCCGCACGGCCTGACGCCGCCCGACGAGGCGCTGCTGCGCGCGATGACGGCGATCGACCCGGCTGAGCGGCCGGGCGCGGCGGATGTCGCCGTGCGGCTCGCCCAGTGGACGTCGGACGGGCCGTTCCGGGTGGCGGAGGCCGTCCCGCGAGCCGCCGTCACCGCCGACCTCGACGCCACTCAGGCGGGGCTCGCGCCGACGCGCACCCTGCCGCTCGCGGGCGCCCCCGACGGTCCGGGCGCCACCGCGGAAGCGCCCGCCCCCGGAGCCACGGCCGACGCCACCGGCACGGGGCCGCTCGCCGTCTCCACCACCGAGCGCCGGGTGCCGCTGCTCGAGGAGGCCCGCAGGCCCCGCCGACTCCGCACGCTGCTGCTCGCCGGCGGGGCGACGCTCGCCGCGGTAGCCGTGGCCACCGCCGCCTTCCTCGCCCAGCCGGCACCGGAAACGCCGGCACCCACCCCCACCTACCCGACTGTCGACGGCGAGCTCGGCACGTCGCTCGACGAGCTGCAGGAGAGCGTGCAGCCATGAGACGACTCGCTCCCCTCCTCCTCGCAGCGGCGCTGATCCTCGCCGGGTGCGCTCCCCGACCCGAGCTCGCGCCCGCAGCGGCCGAGCGCCTGCAGACCGAGGTGATGGCGGTCTCCACCGCTGCCGCCGAGAACCGCCTGCCGGACGCGCTCGCACAGCTCGACGCCGTGTCGGTCCGCCTCGACGCCGCCCATGACGCCGACCTCATCAGCGATGCCCGCTACGAGCGGATCCGCGCAGCCCTCGCCGAGGTGCGCGCCGACCTGGAGAAGGCGATCGCCGACCAGGAGAGAGCGGCCGCCGAGCAGGAGGCAGCGCGCCTGGCGGACGAGGCGGCCGAGCAGGCACGGATCGCCGAGGAGGAGCGCATCCGCCTCGAGAACGAGGCCGCCGCTGCGCAGGCCGAGGCACAGCGGATCGCCGAGGAGGCCGCCGCCCAGGACCCGGGTGAGGAGGATCCGGGCAAGTCGGACGACAAGGGCAAATCGGACGACAAAGGCAAGTCCGACGACAAGGGCAAGTCCGATGACTAGCCCTCGTCTCCTCTCAGCCGCCCTGGGTAGCATGAAGTCTCCTTCCGAAAGGCAGCACCCGTGACGAGCACCTGGCCCGGCCTCGACAGCGGGGAGATCCTCGGAGGCCGCTACGCGCTGCTCGAGACCGTCGGCAGCGGCGGGATGGCGGAGGTGCGCCGGGCGCACGATCTCGTCCTCGACCGCGATGTCGCCGTGAAGGTGTTCCGGCCCGACGTCAGCGAGGCGAACGACCCGCGGCGCGTCGAGGCCGAGATGAAGATGCTCGGCAGCGTGAACCACCCGAACCTCGTCACGCTGCACGACGCGCACATCACCGCGGACGGCAGCACCGCGTTCCTCGTGATGGAACTCGTCGACGGCGAGGACCTCGCCCAGCTGTACGCGGAGCGCAGGATCAGCACCCGCGAGGCGATCCTCGTGTGCTCGCAGGTGGCGAGCGCCCTCGCCCACATCCACCGCCGCGGGATCGTGCACCGGGATGTGAAGCCCGCCAACATCCTCGTCCGGCGCGACGAGGACGGTCGGGTGGTGGCGAAGCTCGCCGACCTCGGCATCGCCCGGATCGCGGACGCCACCAACTTCACGACGGCGGGCACCGTGATCGGCACCGTCTCCTACCTGAGCCCCGAGCAGGTCAGCGGCGGCTCGGTCGACAGCGCCACCGATGTCTACGCCCTCGGCCTGGTCCTCATCGAGGGCCTCACCGGCCGCAAGGCCTTCGCCGGCACCACGCCGGAGTCCGCAGCGGCCCGCACCGTCCGGCCGCCCGACCTGCCCGCCGGGCTGCGCGAGGCCGACTGGTCGCTGCTCGCGGCGATGACGGCACTCAACCCGGCCGCGCGGGTGAGCGCCTCCCAGGCGGAGGACGCGCTGATGCGCTGGGCGACCGGCGACGCGAGCCCCACCCAGGCATCAGCCACCGCCCCCGGAGTGCCCACCAACGGGACCGCCATCCTGCCGGTGACACCGGTCACCGGCTATCCGGCGACCGCGGCGACGACGTCGGCGGTCGGCTATCCCGCCACGGTAGCCGCGCCGGCGACCAACCCCACCTACCCGGGGCTGGTGCCGACCAACGAGGTGACCAACCCGCTGACCGGCATGGCAGCCTCGCCGGGAACCGATCCGTTCCCGGTGGGCGTGCCGACCGGCACCTTCACGGGGCCGAACGGCGTGCCCACCGGCACCGGGCAGACCGCCGCCATCGCCGTGCAGAAGCGCAAGCAGCGGATCGCGATCATCGCCCTGATCGGCACGGCCCTGGTGCTGATCGCCATCCTGGTCCCGCTCGCGATCATGCTGTTCACGCCCGAGCCGCCCCTGTCGACCGACTATCCGCCGGTGGACGGCCAGGTGGGCGAGCTGCTCGAGGATCTGCAGCGCAGCGTGGAGGTGGAGCAGTGAAGCGACTGAGGGCGTTCTTCGCCGTCGCGGCGGTGCTCGTGCTCGCCGCGTGCTCCGGCGGCAGCGGCACCATCTCCGCCGCCGCATCGCAGACCCTCCAGTCCGCGATCCTCACCGTCTCCGAATCGATCGCAGCGGGCGACACGGCAGCAGCGCTCGGCGCGCTCGAGAGCGTCCGTGACCTCGCGGACAACGAGCTCAGTCGGGGACAGCTCTCCGAGAAGCGGCACTCCGAGATCGTGTCGGCGATCGACGCTCTGAAGGCGGAACTCGAGGACAAGGGCGCGCCGACGCCGACGCCCGGAGCCCCCCTGCCGTCGCCCGGCAAGTCCTCCGCACCGTCGACCGGAGGGAACAGCGAGGCCCCCGAGGAGGAGGAGCCGGCCGAGGAGCCCACCGAGGAAGAGCCGCCGCCGAGCCAGGCGCCTGCCCCAGCACCAGCACCGAGCGGTGGGACGGGCACGCCTTCCGCTGCCCCCTCGACGGCTCCGTCAACCGCACCGTCCGTCGCACCTTCCGTGGCACCTTCCACGACACCGGGTAACGGGGACGAGGACGGCGAGGGTGAAGGCGATGGCGACGGCGAAGCGCCGGTCACCTCCGAGGGCACGAGCAACGGTCCGGTAACGCCTTAGGAGAGGACTGATCCTCCCGAGCGCCCGCGCAGGTCCAGGTGGTACTCAGGACATCGCCACGAAGGAAGGGACGCCAGTGACCGACACCCGGCTGCTCGCGCCGCCCGGCACAGTGCTGGGCGGGCGCTACACGCTGGGTCCGGTGATCGGCACGGGCGGGATGGCGACGGTCCACCTCGCGCACGACTCCCGGCTGGACCGCGATGTGGCGATCAAGCTGTTCCGGCCGGACGTCGCCGATGCCCGGGATCTCCGCCGGGTGCGGTCCGAGACCCGGATGCTCGCCGCACTGAACCATTCGTCGCTCGTCACCCTGCACGACGCGAGCACCGGTGACACCGGGGAGCCGGCCTACCTGGTGCTCGAGCTCGTCGACGGCCCCAACCTCGCCGAGCTGCTCGCCGAGGAGGACCTCGCGGCCGACGAGCTGGCGGCGCTGCTCGCCCAGGTGGCCGACGCGCTCGGCTACATCGCCGCCCGCGGGATCGTGCACCGGGACATCAAGCCGGAGAACGTCCTGGTCGGGCGGGACGGCGACGGCCGGCTGCACGCCAAGCTGGCGGACCTCGGCATCGCGCGGATCGTCGACGAGTCTCGACTGACTGTGGCCGGCGGTGTGATCGGCACCGCCGCCTACCTCAGCCCCGAGCAGGTGACCGGGGACGAGGTCGGCCCGCCGAGCGACGTCTACTCCCTCGGGCTCGTGCTCCTCGAGGGCCTGACGGGCGCGCGCGCCTTCCCCGGGCCGAGTGCCGAATCGGCGACTGCGCGCACCGTTCGCCCGCCTCGCCTGCCCGCCGGCCTGCACCCCGACGACGCGGACCTGCTGGCAGCGATGACGGCCCTGCACCCCGAGGACCGGCCGAGCGCGCGCGAGGTCCGGGACCGCCTGCGCGCCTGGCGGTCGACGACGCCCGTGGCCCCGCCGCGGACCCAGGTCCTCGCGCCGCCCGACCCTGCCACGCGCGTGCTCCCGACCCCCGGCTCCGCCCCTCCTCCCGCAGCGCCGCCAGCGCCCACCGCGGCCACCCGGGTCCTCCCCGCGCGCGGGGACGACAGCCCGACCGCGCTGCTCCCCGGCACGCGGGCGCCTCTCGCACCCGCCCGGCCCGCCGCTCCCCCGCCGGCCGCCGGCCGGCAGCCGGCTCGCGGACGCTCCCGCGGCAGGGCCGCCGCCTGGATCACCGTGCTCGTGCTCCTCTTCGGCGCCGGAGGCGCTGGCGTTCTGGCCGCCTGGCCCACCATCGAGGACTGGGTGACGCCCGGCCCCGCCGAGCCCCCGCCCGTCTACCCGCTGGTCGAGGGGGACCTCGGCGTCCACCTGACGGAGCTGGAAGGGGCGATCGAAGGTGGCGGACTCGCCGACGACCTGACTCTGGAGTTGCGCGACGACATCCTCGCCGTCGCCGCGGCGGCCGCGGTCACCGACTACGCGGGAGCGGTGACGAGCCTCGAGGCGACCGCCGCCGACCTCGACGGGGCGGCACTCGACGACCGGATCACCTCCGCCAAGTACCGGGAGCTGCTGTCCGCCATCGAGCTGGTGCGAGCCGACCTCGACGCGGCCATCGCCGCGGAGCAGGCGGCACTCGAGGCGGCTCAGGAGGAGCAGCGGCGCATCGAGGAGGAGCGACAGCAGGGCGGGCTCTTCGACGACCTGCGCGACCGCCTGGATGAGCTGGGCAAGGACGTCGAAGACCAGATCGACCGCTGGACGAGCGGCGGCTGACGGCCCGTCAGGCGCGCGCGATCAGGGCGTCGGCGGCCGCGCGGGCACGGCGCTCGGCGTCGGCCAGCGACTCGACGGTGAGTTCACCGGACGCCTGCTCGTGCGCATCGACCACCCGGCGGACGGTGTCGAGGATGCCCGGGAAGCGGAGCCGGCCGGCGTGGAAGGCCGCCACCGCCTGCTCGTTGGCCGCGTTGAACGCGGCGGGGTACTCACCGCCGCGGACGCCCACCTCCTTCGCCATGCGGACCGCCGGGAAGGCCTTCTCGTCGAGCGGCTCGAACGTCCACGTGCTCGCCGTCGACCAGTCGAGCGGTCGACCGGCCCCCGGCACGCGCGCCGGCCAGTCGAGGCCGAGCGAGATCGGCAGCCGCATGTCGGGCGGCGAGGCCTGCGCGAGAGTCGATCCGTCGGTGAACTCCACCATCGAGTGCACGATCGACTGCGGGTGCACCGTGACCTCGATGCTGTCGTAGGGCACGCCGAAGAGCAGGTGCGCCTCGATCACCTCGAGTCCCTTGTTGACGAGGGTCGCCGAGTTGGTGGTGATGACGAGCCCCATGTCCCAGGTGGGATGGGCGAGCGCCTCGGCGGGCGTGACGTCCGCGAGGCTGCCGGCGGAGCGGCCGCGGAACGGGCCGCCCGATGCGGTGAGCACCAGCCGGCGCACCTCCCCTGCGGTGCCCGAGCGGAGGGCCTGCGCGATGGCGGAGTGCTCCGAGTCGACGGGCACGATCTGGCCGGGCGCGGCGAGACCGGTCACGAGCTCGCCGCCGACGATCAGCGACTCCTTGTTGGCGAGCGCGAGCGTGCGCCCCGCCCGCAGCGCCGCGAGGGTAGGGCGGAGTCCGACCGAGCCGGTGATCCCGTTGAGGACGACGTCGCAGTCGACGTCGGCGGCGAGCTGCGCCGACTCCTCGGCCCCCAGCCCCGTCGCCAGGACACCGAACTCCGCCGCCTGCGCCTTCAGTACGGCGGCATCCGATCCCGCGGAGAGCCCCACCACGTGGAACCTGTCGGGGTTCGCGCGGATCACATCGAGGGCTTGCGTGCCGATCGAGCCGGTGGAGCCGAGGATGACGATGCGCCGCACGCGTCCATCCTGTCACCGGCTCGCGTCGCGGGCTGGGCCGGGTCGAGGCAGCCGACCTAGAGTGTCGGCGTGCGGCGGATCTGGGGGATCGTGCTCGCCGGGATGCTGCTGCTCGCCGGCTGCGCCACGCTGCCCGCGCCCGACCCGCAGCCGACGGGGAGGACCGGGGTGGATTGGCGGACCGCCGACTCCGGCGACTTCCGTCCGGGGCTGCTCGTGAGCGACGCGCTCTTCTACGATTCGGGCTCCGTCGGGGTGGAGGACCTGCAGCGCTTCCTCCGGAGCCGGGCCTGCCTGCCCGTCGACGACGTGCCCTGCCTGGCGGACTACCGCGAGTCGACGCCCGACAAAGCCGACGTGGGCCCCGGTCACTGCGCGGCGTACCACGGCGGCACCCGGCAGACCGCCGCCCAGATCTTCGTGGGCGCCGGGCGCGCGTGCGGCATCGATCCCCGCGTGCTGGTCGTGCTGGTGCAGAAGGAGCAGTCGCTCGTCAGCCGCCCGAGCGCCGACGGCTACACCCGCGCCACCGGCTACGCCTGCCCGGACACCGCCGACTGCGACACGCGCTACTTCGGCTTCTTCAACCAGGTGTACAACGCGGCCTGGCAGTTCCGGCAGTACACGCTCCATCCCGACGAGCGCCGGTTCGAGGTCGGCACCGTGGATGTGCCCTTCTCGCCGGACGGGGCGTGCGGCTCGGCGCCGGTCGAGATCCGGAACCAGGCGACGGCGAACCTGTACAACTACACGCCCTACCAGCCGAACCAGGCGGCGATCGACGACCTGTACGGCGACGGCGACGGCTGCTCCGCGTACGGCAACCGCAACTTCTGGCGGATCTGGACGGACTGGTTCGGCGACCCCACCTCGCCCCGGTTCCCGGTGTGGCTCGGCAGCTGCCTGCGGCAGGAGGGCGGCGAGCGGTGCCTGGATTCCTACTGGCTCGTGCCGCCGCCCCGCTGATCTCCTCCAGCTGACCCTCCAGCCGCCCCTCACTTCTCCCTCAACAGGCTGTCTTGCCCTCAACAGGCCAGAATGGCCGTTCTCAGCCTGTTGAAGGGAATGCAGCCTGTTGAGAGCAGGTGGGAGGCGTGGGACCCGGTCAGGCCGTCGTGGTCGGCTCGTGGCCGACCGGGAAGTTGACGCTCGCCGCGATGAAGCATTTCGAGCTCGCCTCGGCGTGCAGCGACTGGGCGAGCTCCCGCTGGGCCGGGTCCGAGATCCTCACTCGCGGCCGCAGCGTGACCTCCGTGAGGCGACCGCCGCCGTCGGGCGTCTGCAGCATCGTCCCGGAGGCGTCGTCGGTGTACTCGAGCACGGTGACGCCGTGGGTCACCGCGACGTGCAGGTAGGACAGCAGGTGGCACTGGCTGAGCGCCGCGACCAGCATCTCCTCCGGATTCCAGCGCTCCGGGTTCCCGCGGAAGGCCCGGTCGGAGGATCCGGGGATGTCCGGCTTGCCGGGCGCCCGGACGGTGTGCTCCCGGCCGTAGGAGCGGTAGTCGCTGGTGCCCGTGCCGCGATTCCCGGTCCACTCGAGGCCGACCCTGTAGGAGTGGGTGATGTCCATGCCGAGAATCTACGGGCCGGGAGGGCGCCGGGAAACGCTGGCGCACGCCCGGAAAGGCCCGGACGGCGGGCGTAGAATCTCGGCATCATGACTGACACGCTGCTCGAGAACCTGTCCGCGTCGTCTGCCGAGGGGGCCTTCGAGCCGCGCCGCTCGGTGGTGACCGAGATCCCCGGGCCGAAGAGCCGCGAACTCCACGAGCGCCGCCTCAAGGTCGTGCCCCCGGGCGTGCACTCCACGCTCCCCGTCTACATCGAGCGGGCGAACGGCGCCCTCCTCCGCGACGTCGACGGCAACCAGTTCATCGACCTCGGCGCCGGCATCGGCGTGACCACTGTCGGCCACACCCGCGAGACCGTCGTCGAGGCGGCGAAGGCGCAGCTCGACTCGTTCCTGCACACGCTCTTCACCATCACGCCGTACGAGTCCTACATCCGGGTCGCCGAGCTGCTCGCCGAGCACACCCCCGGCGACTTCGAGAAGCGCACAGTGCTCGTCAACTCGGGTGCCGAAGCCGTCGAGAACGGCGTCAAGATCGCCCGCAAGCACACCGGCCGCCGCGCGATCGCCGTGCTGGAGCACGCCTACCACGGCCGCACCAGCCTGACCATGGCCATGAACTACAAGGCGGCGCCATACGGCACCGGCTTCGGTCCGTTCCCCGGCGATGTGTTCCACGCCCCCAGCTCCTACCCCTACCGGGACGGCCTGTCCGGCGAGGCCGCGGCCGCCCGCACCATCTCCTACCTGGAGAAGCACGTGGGCGTCGCCGATCTGGCCGCACTGGTGCTCGAGCCCATCCAAGGCGAGGGCGGCTTCCAGACGCCCGCCGAGGGCTACCTGCCCGCGCTGCAGGAGTGGGCGACGAAGAACGGCGTCGTCCTCATCGCCGACGAGATCCAGAGCGGCATGGCGCGCACCGGCCGCTGGTTCGCGAGCGAGCACTTCGGCCTCGTGCCGGACCTGGTGCTGTCCGCCAAGGGCATCGCGGCCGGGCTCCCCCTCGCCGCCGTGACGGGCCGTGCCGAGATCATGGACTCGGCCCACCCGGGCGGTCTCGGCGGCACCTTCGGCGGCAACCCGGTCGCCGCGGCGGCATCGGTCGCGGTGTTCGACCTGATCGAGAAGGACGGACTGCTCGGCGAGGGGCAGCGGATCGAGCGCACGCTCACCGCCGGACTGCGCGCTCTGCAGGAGAAGCACGACATCATCGGCGACATCCGCGGCCGGGGCGCGATGATCGCGATCGAGCTGGTCCAGCCGGGCACGGCGGCGACGACGAAGGTGCCGAACCCGGAGGCGGTCAGCGCGCTCGCCGCCCACGCGGCGAAGAACGGCGTGCTCCTGCTCACCGCCGGCACCTACGGCAACGTCCTGCGCTTCCTGCCGAGCCTCGCCATCACCGACGAGCTCCTCGAGGACGCTCTGGGCGTA
>DATCMN010000252.1:0-4131 GCA_036563405.1 Naasia sp.
CGCCGAGCTCCCCTGAGCCGGCGCCGAGGTGCCAGTTGGTGCCGGCATCTCGGCGAAGTGCCAGCACCGACTGGCACTTCGCCGACAAGCGGGGGCGGGGGTCAGTCCTCGGTCTTCGCGGACTGCTTGACAGCCTCGGCCGGGTCCGGCAGCGCCGGGTCGCGCTTCATCTTCACGATGCTCGCCACTGTCGCGACGGTCATCGCCGCCACGATCACGCCCAGCGACACCCACGTGCCGATCTCCGGGGCCCACTCCACGTGCTGGCCGCCGTTGATGAAGGGCAGCTCGTTCTCGTGCAGCGCGTGCAGGAACAGCTTCACGCCGATGAAGGCGAGGATGAACGCGATCCCGTACTTGAGGTAGACGAGCCGGTCGATCAGGTCGCCGAGCAGGAAGTACAGCTGGCGGAGGCCCATCAGCGCGAACACGTTGGCGGTGAAGACGATGAACGGGCTCGTCGTGATGCCGAAGATCGCGGGGATCGAGTCGAGCGCGAACAGGATGTCCGTCGTGCCGATCGCGATGAACACGATGAGGATCGGGGTGAAGGTCTTGTGCCCGTCCTTCATGGTGCGGATCTTGTTGCCGTCGAACTCGTCGGTGATGCGGATCCTCTTGCGGAGGAAGCCGATCAGCCTGCTCTCGTTCTCCTCGTTGTGATCCTTGCCGAACGCCTGGGTCCAGGCCGTGTAGACGAGGAACGCGCCGAAGATGTAGAAGATCCAGCTGAAGTTCTCGATGAGTGCGGCGCCCAGCAGGATGAAGATCCCGCGGAAGATCAGCGCCAGGATGATGCCCACCATCAGGATCTCCTGCTGGTACTTCTTGGGCACCTTGAACTGGGCCATGATGATGACGAACACGAACAGGTTGTCGATCGACAGGCTGTATTCGGTGAGCCAGCCCGCGATGAACTGTCCGCCGTGCTCGGCGTCGCCCAGCACGAACATGGCCCCCGCGAAGATCAGCGCGAGCAGGACGTAGAAGCCCACCCACAGGCTCGATTCCCGCGTGGACGGCACGTGCGGCCGCTTGTAGGCGAGGACCAGGTCGGCGATGAGGATGAGGCCGAGGACGGCGTAGGAGCCGATCTCGAACCAGAGCGGCAGTTCCAGGTTGGACAAAGGGGTTCCTTCGGAGAGCAGGCGTGCGTCGATCCGAAAGTCTCTCCCGCGCCTCAGGCGCCACCGCGCCCGGGGCCGCGTCATCGGGACCCGTCCTGACGGACGCGGCGAATCGGGATACTCCCCTTCGCTGGGTGGAGTCTACCGGACGGGCCCGCCCCTGAACCCCCGTCCCGGCCCCCTCCGGGCTACTGGAGGGCGGCGTGTCGTCGCCCCTAGGCTGTGGCCCGGGACGCCATGGGTCCCCTGCCGAGCCGAGCGAAGGGGCGAAGAGTGGCGACGGATCTTCCCGGGAAGCGTGCTCTGGTGACGGGCGGCGCCAGCGGGATCGGAGCCGCCATCGCGAAGACGCTGGCCGGCGCGGGAGCGCACGTGACGGTGGCCGATCTGGATGGCGATGCGGCCGCGGCGGTGGCCGGCGAGATCGGCGGGACGGCCTGGCAGGTCGACCTGTCGAAGCCTGCAGAGCTCGACGACGTGACCCTCGAGGCCGACATCCTCGTGAACAACGCGGGCGTGCAGACGGTGAGCCCCGTGGAGGACTTCGATCCCGCACGCTGGCGCTTCATCGTCGACCTCATGCTCGTATCCCCGTTCCAGCTGGCGCGCGCCACACTGCCCGGCATGTACGAGCGCGGCTGGGGCCGGGTCGTCAACATCAGCTCCGTGCACGGGCTGCGGGCGAGCCCCTACAAGTCGGCGTACGTGTCGGCGAAGCACGGCCTGGAGGGCCTGTCGAAGACGATCGCGCTCGAGGGCGGCGGTCGCGGCGTGACGAGCAACTGCGTGAACCCCGCCTACGTGCGCACTCCCCTCGTCGAGAAGCAGATTGCCGATCAGGCGCGGATCCACGGCATCGCGGAGGGCGAGGTCGTGGAGCGGATCATGCTCGCCGAGGCGGCGGTCAAGCGGCTGGTCGAGCCCGCCGAGGTCGCCGACCTGGTGCTGTGGCTGACGGGTGACACCGCCGGGATGGTGAACGGCGCCTCGTACACGATGGACGGTGGATGGTCGGCGAAGTGATCCGGCCGCGCGAGAGGTCGGTGGCGGTCGACGGCGGCGAGCTGCGGGTCGCCGAGTGGGGCCCGGAGGACGGGCCCGTCGTGCTCGCGATCCACGGGATCACCGCGTCCAGCCGCGCGTTCCTCGCGCTCGCCCGGCTGCTGCCGGAGGTCCGCCTCGTCGCCCCGGACCTCCGCGGGCGCGGCCGGAGCAACGGCCTGCCCGGACCGTTCGGGCTGCGACAGCACCGTGAGGACCTTCGGCGCGTGCTCGACGACCTCGATGCCGACCTCGGTGCCGACGGTGTGCCGGTCCTCGGCCACTCGATGGGCGCCTTCGTCGCCCTGCTCCTCGCGGCCGCCGAGCCGGAGCGGGTGTCGCAGCTGGTGCTCGTCGACGGCGGCCTCCCGCTCGAGCTCCCGGCCGGTCTCGACGCGGCGGGGATCGACGCCCTGCCGCCGGCCGCGCTGCTCGGCCCCGCGTTCGAGCGCCTGACCCGGGTGTTCGGCTCCGAGGACGACTACCTCTCCTTCTGGCGCACCCACCCGGCGTTCGCCGGCGACTGGACGGACGACGTCGCCGCGTACGCCGACTACGACCTCGAGGAGGTGCCGGGCGGCCGGCGGCCGTCCGGCAGTCCGGAGGCGGTGGCCGCCGACCAGCGCGAACTCTTCGGGCCCGACTGGTACCGAACGGCGCTGACCGAGGTGCGGCAGCCGGCGATCGTGCTCCGCGCGTCCCTCGGGCTGCTGGCGGAACCGCCGGGGCTCTACTCGGCGGGCGTCCTCGAGACGTTCCGCGGGGCCGTTCCGCAGCTGCACGTGCGGGAAGTGCCGGACGTCAACCACTACACGATCCTGATGACCCGCCCCGGCGCAGACGCGGTGGCCGGAGCCGTCCGCGCCGCCGCCTCCGACCGGAGCGGCACTCCCGCCAGCGTCCCCGACTCATCCACCACCCGGAGCGAAGGAGCCCCCATGCAGACAGTCCTCGACGGCATCACCGCGTTCGACGCGTCCACTCCACGGCTGCGAGCGCGGGTGCTGGAGCGCCCCGGGAGCGGCGGACCGACAGTCGTGTTCGTGCACGGCAACGTCTCGTCCTCGCTGTTCTTCCAGCCCCTGATGCTCGCGCTGCCCGCCGAGGTCCGGGCGCTCGCGGTCGACCTGCGCGGCTTCGGCGAGAGCGAGACCCTGCCGGTCGATGCAAGCCGCGGCCTCCGCGACTTCTCCGACGATGTGGCGAGCGTTCTCGACGAGCTCGGCACCGGCCCGGTCGACATCGTCGGCTGGAGCATGGGCGCCGGCGTCGTGCTGCAGCTGCTGCTCGACCGGCCGGACCTCGTGCGCTCGGTCATCCTGGAATCCCCCGTATCGCCCTATGGCTTCGGCGGCACGGCCGCGGACGGCTCCATCCTGAACGGCGCGGCGGGCACGGGCGGCGGCGGTGCCAATCCCGACTTCGTCGCGGCGCTGCAGGCAGGGGATCGGAGCGCCGACTCCCCCACCTCGCCCCGGTCCGTGTACCGGAGCGCCTACGTGGCCCATCCCGAGTCGGTGCCGCACGAGGACCTCTGGGTCGAGTCGATGCTGACGACGAAGACGGGCGTCGACAACTACCCGGGCGACGCGTCGACCGCTGAGGCGTGGCCGGGCTTCGGGCCCGGGACCCGCGGCGTGCTCAACACGATGGTCCCCCAGCACCTCGACCTGACCGGGGTGACCGACCTCGCGGAGAAGCCGCCGATCCTCTGGATCCGCGGCGAAGTCGACGCGATAGTGTCCGACGCCAGCTTCTTCGACCTGAACACCCTCGGCCAGGCCGGCATCGTCCCCGGCTGGCCGGGCGCCGACGTCGCGCCGCCGCAGCCGATGGTGAGCCAGACGCGGGCGGTCCTCGACAGGTACGCGGCGGCCGGCGGCTCGTACCGGGAGCTCGCCCTCCCGGACACCGGCCACTCGCCGCACATCGAGCGTCCCGACGAGTTCGCCGCCGCGCTGCT
>DATCMN010000260.1:0-12362 GCA_036563405.1 Naasia sp.
GCGCCCTCGTCGTGGCTGACGAGCACGACGGCACCCTTGTAGCCGGCCAGGGCGCCGAGGATCTCCTCGCGGCTGGCCGGGTCCAGGTTGTTCGTCGGCTCGTCGAGCAGCAGCACATTCGCGGAGGAGACGACGAGCAGCGCGAGCGCGAGCCGGGTCTTCTCGCCGCCGGAGAGCACACCGGCCGGCTTGCTGGTGTCGTCCCCGGTGAACAGGAACGAGCCGAGCACGCGCCGCGCCTCCGTCTCGGTGAGGTCCGGCGACGCCGCGACCATGTTCTCCAGCACGCTGCGCTTCACGTCGAGCGTCTCGTGCTCCTGCGCGTAGTAGCCGATCCGCAGGCCGTGACCGGCCTCGATCACGCCGGTGTCCGGCTTGTCGACACCTGCCAGGATCCGCAGCAGCGTCGTCTTCCCCGCGCCGTTCAGCCCGAGCACGACCACCTTGGAGCCCCGGTCGATGGCGAGGTCCACGGCGGTGAAGATCTCGAGCGAGCCGTAGTTCTTGCTGAGGTCGTTCGCCATCAGCGGTGTCCGGCCGCAGGGTGCGGGATCGGGGAAGCGGAGCTTGGCGACCCGGTCCACGGCGCGCACCTCCTCGAGGCCGGAGAGGAGCTTCTCGGCGCGGCGCACCATCTGGTGGGCGGCCGCGGCCTTGCTGGCCTTGGCGCCGAACCGGGCGGCCTGCAGCTGCAGCACCGACGCCTTCTTCTCGGCGTTGGCGCGCTCCTTCTTGCGGCGCTCCTCGTCCGACTCGCGCTGGCGCAGGTAGTGCTTCCAGCCCATGTTGTAGACGTCGATGACGGACCGGTTGGCGTCCAGGTAGAAGACCCGGTTCACCGTCTCGCCGACCAGCTCGATGTCGTGGCTGATCACGATCACCCCGCCGGGGTAGGCCTTCAGGAAGTCGCGCAGCCAGACGACGGAGTCGGCGTCCAGGTGGTTGGTCGGCTCGTCGAGGATCATCGTGTCGGCGCCGGAGAAGAGGATGCGGGCCAGCTCGATGCGGCGGCGCTGTCCGCCCGAGAGGGTGCGCAGCGGCTGGTCGAGGATCCGGTCGGGCAGGTTCAGGTTGCTCGCGATCGAGGCGGCCTCCGCCTCGGCCGCATAGCCGCCCAGGGCGAGGAACCTGTCGCTGAGGTCGCCGTAGCGCCGCATGGACTTCGCCGCGACGGCCTCGTCGGTGCTCGCCATCTCGAGGGTCGCCTGCTCCATGCCGAGGACCAGGGAGCCGAGCCCGCGGGCGTTGAGGATGCGGGTCCGGGCCAGCTCGTCGGGGTCGCCGGACCGGGGATCCTGGGGCAGGTAGCCGATCTCCCCGCCGCGGTCGATGCGACCCGCCGTGGGCAGCGACTCCCCCGCGAGCGTCTTGGTGAGGGTCGTCTTGCCGGCGCCGTTGCGCCCGACCAGCCCCACCTTGTCGCCCGGCGACACCCGGAAGTTCACGTTCTCCATCAGCACGCGCGCGCCGATGCGGATCTCGAGATCATGCACGGCGAGCACAGGAAACGTCCTTCTGTTCTGGGGAGAGGGGCACCGAGACCGAAAACGGCGGCCCCCTAGTATAAATTCCGCCGACGGCCGCCCGGCCCACGGCCCACAGCTTCCGGGGAGATCCATGTCGTCAGTCCCGCTCGCCGCCCGCCCCGTCCTCGCCGACCGGCTGATCCCGCGCAGCCTCGCGGGCGACGCGGTCCTCGTCGTCGCGGGTGCCGCACTCACCGCGGGTCTCGCCCAGGTGGCGGTGCCGCTCTGGCCGGTGCCGATCACGGGTCAGACCCTCGGTGTGCTGCTGGTGGGCGGCACTCTCGGCGCCCTGCGAGGCACCCTGGCGATGGTCCTCTACGGCGTCGTCGGCGTCCTCGGCCTGCCCGTGTTCAGCGACGCGACGAGCGGCCTCGGCGTCCTCGCCGGGCCGACTGGCGGGTACATCGTGGGCTTCGTCCTCGCGGCGGCCCTCACCGGTGCCCTCGCGGAGCGGAAGGCGGACCGCCGCTTCCTCTCCGGCATGGCGGCCTATCTCGCCGGATCCGCCGTCGTCTTCGCGGTGGGACTCCCCTGGCTCGCGGCCTCCCTCGGGCTGACCCTCGACCAGACGCTGCAGGCGGGCCTCTACCCGTTTCTCCTCGGCGGAGTGATCAAGGCGGCGATAGCGGCGGGCGTCATCCGCCTCGGCTGGTTCGCCGCCGACCGCGGCGGCCGCTGACCTTCTCCGCCGAGTTGCCCAGTTCCAGGGCAACTCGGCACTGAGTCGCCCGAGAACCGGGAAGGTCACCGCCTGGAGGCGCTAGGCGGGGACGCCCATGGCGGAACGCTACCGCCGATCCGGTCCCGTCGAGTTGCCACATTCCGTCCCCATCCGAGCGGAATAGGGACGAGAAGTGGCAGGTCGGCGCTGCAGCGACCTCAGATGGCGAAGCCGATGGCGCGCATCATCTCGCGGCCGTCGTCGGTGATCTTCTCGGGGCCCCAGGGCGGCATCCACACCCAGTTGATGCGGAACCTCTCGGCGTGGCCGTCGAGGGCCTGCGCTGTCTCCTCCTCGATCACGTCGGTGAGGGGGCAGCCGGCGGAGGTGAGCGTCATGCTGATGATCAGCGCGTCGTTCTCGTCGTCCCAGGCCAAGTCGTAGATGAGGCCGAGATCGACGACGTTGACGCCGAGCTCCGGGTCGACGACGTCCTTCAGCGCCTCGATGATCTCGTCGTAGCGCTGCGGTGTCATGGAGACGGCGGCCATCACGCGACCTCGGTGGGAAGGAAGCGGTCGTAGCCCTCGTTCTCGAGGCGCTCGGCGAGCTCGGGCCCGCCCTCCTCGGCGACGCGCCCGGCGACGAACACGTGCACGAAGTCGGGGTGGATGTAGCGGAGGATGCGCGTGTAGTGCGTGATGAGGAGGATGCCGAGCCCGGTGTTCGCCTTCGCCCGGTTGACGCCCTCCGACACGACCTTGAGCGCGTCGACGTCGAGTCCGGAGTCGGTCTCGTCGAGGACGGCGAAGCGCGGCTTGAGCAGCTCGAGCTGGAGGATCTCGTTGCGCTTCTTCTCGCCGCCGGAGAAGCCCTCGTTGACGTTGCGCTCGGCGAACGACGCGTCCATCCGGAGGCGGCCCATCGAGTCGCGCACGTCCTTGATCCAGCCGCGGATGGCGGGCGCCTCGCCGTCGATCGCGGTCTTCGCGGTGCGCAGGAAGTTGGAGTTGGTGACGCCCGGGATCTCGACCGGGTACTGCATGGCGAGGAACAGGCCGGCGCGGGCGCGCTCGTCGACGCTCATCGCGAGGACGTCCTCGCCGTCGAGGGTGATGGAGCCGGCGTCGACCGTGTACTTGGGGTGACCGGCGATCGCGTAGGCGAGAGTCGACTTGCCGGAGCCGTTCGGCCCCATCACCGCGTGGATCTCGCCCTCGTTGATGGTGAGGTCGACGCCGCGCAGGATCTGCTTCGGGCCGGAGTCGGTCTCGACGCTCACTTCGAGCCCGGAGATGCTGAGGGTGGACATGATGCGGGGGCCTTTCAGGAGACGCGCTGCGGCGTCGGGTCGATGTACACGTCGCCGTCCTCGACCGTCACCGTGAAGACGGGGACGGGCTCGTAGGCGGGGAGGGTGAGGGGCTTGCCGGTGGTCAGCTCGAAGCGGGAGCCGTGCGCCCAGCATTCGAGGGTGTCGTCCTCCACGAAGCCCTCCGAGAGGGAGATGTCGCCGTGCGTGCAGACGTCGCCGAGGGCGTGCACCGTGCCCGCACTGTCCTTGACGACGGCGATGGCCGTGCCGTCGACGACGACCCGGAGGGCCTGGTCGACGCGCACGTCGTCGACTGCGCAGACGCGGACGCCGGTCACCGGGGGCTCCCGGCGAGCTCGGCTTCGAGGGCGGTCGTGAGGCGCTCCTCGAGCGGGGCGTAGCCGATCCGCTGCACGATCTCGGTGAGGAAGCCGCGCACGACGAGGCGGCGCGCCTCCTCCTCCGGGATGCCGCGGGCCTGCAGGTAGAACAGCTGCTCGTCGTCGAAGCGCCCGGTCGCGCTGGCGTGGCCGGCGCCGAGGATGTCGCCCGTCTCGATCTCGAGGTTCGGGATGCTGTCGGCCCGGGTGCCGTCCGTGAGGACGAGGTTGCGGTTCTGCTCGTAGCTGTCGGTGCCGGTGGCGTCCGGCCCGATCAGCACATCGCCGATCCAGACGGAGCGGGCTCCCGAACCCTGCAGCGCGCCGCGGTAGTTGACCCGGCCGCGGGTGTGCGCCGCCTGGTGGTGCAGGAACACCTGCTGCTCGAGGTGCTGCCCGGCGTCCGAGAAGTAGATTCCGAGGAGCTCGCCGTCCGCGCCCGGCTCGGCGAGCGTCACGGCGGGGTTCACCCGGACGACGCTGCCGCCGAGGCTGACGACGACGTGCTTGAACTGCGCGTCGCGGCCCACCCGCGCGAAGTGGGTGGCGGCGTAGCGGGCGTCGTCCTCGAAGTCCTGGACGGTGACGACGGTCAGCCGCGCACCGTCGCCGACGAGGATCTCGACGTTCTCGGCGAGGGAGGCGGGGCCGGCGTTGTCGAGCACGACGACGGCGTTGCTGTACGGCTTCGCCTCGATGATCGTGTGCGCCGCCCGGGGCGCTGCCCCGAACTCGCGCCGGCCGATGACGGTCTCGGTCTGCTCGTCGCCGGAGAGCGTCACGGCGAGGGCGGCGCCGAAGGCGCTCCACGCGTTGGCCGCGGCCCGGTCCTCCGGCAGACCGGCGAGCCCGATGCGCGGGTCGCTGCGGTCCACCCAGCGGACGTCGACGCCGTCGCGCGGCTCCGCCACCACAGGGTAGGCGGTGCCGAGGAGCTCGCCGTCGAGAAGATCGCGGATGCGGTCGACGGGCGTCAGCTTCCACCCTGCTTCGCGGCCGGTCACCGGCGGGAAGTCGGCGACGTCGGCGGAGGCGAAGCGGGCGTTCCGGGTCTGCACCGGGACGGCGCCGTGCCGGGTCGTCGCGTCCGAGACGATGCTCGGGCGCGTGCCCGTGCCGGTCACCTCGACCGCGGTGTCCCCCGCCGGCGTCGCCAGTGTGGTGACCTCCGCAGCCGGACTCTCAGATCTCGTGCTGTCCGTCACCTAGCCGACGCTGCCTTCCATGCCCATCTCGATGAGCTTGTTGAGTTCCAGGGCGTACTCCATGGGGAGCTCCCGCGCGATCGGCTCGATGAAGCCGCGCACGATCATGGCCATCGCCTCGTCCTCCGGCATGCCGCGGGACATCAGGTAGAACAGCTGCTCCTCGCTGACCTTCGAGACGGTTGCCTCGTGGCCGAGCTGCACGTCGTCGACGCGGATGTCGATCGCCGGGTAGGTGTCGCTGCGGGAGATTGTGTCCACGAGCAGCGCGTCGCACCGCACGGTGTTCGCCGAGTGGTGGGCGCCCGGGTCGACGCGGACCTCGCCGCGGTAGCCGGCGCGTCCGCCGCCGCGCGCGATGGACTTGGAGACGATCGACGACTGCGTGTACGGCGCCATGTGGATCATCTTCGCGCCGGCATCCTGGTGCTGGCCGGGGCCGGCGAACGCGACGGAGAGGGTCTCCCCCTTGGCGTGCTCGCCCACCAGGTAGATGGACGGGTACTTCATCGTCACCTTGGAGCCGATGTTGCCGTCGATCCACTCCATGGTCGCGCCCTCGTGGGCGATGGCCCGCTTGGTCACCAGGTTGTAGACGTTGTTCGACCAGTTCTGAATGGTCGTGTACCGGACGCGCGCGTTCTTCTTGACGATGATCTCGACGACCGCGGAGTGCAGGGAGTCCGACTTGTAGATCGGCGCGGTGCAGCCCTCGATGTAGTGGACGTAGCTGTCCTCGTCGGCGATGATCAGGGTCCGCTCGAACTGACCCATGTTCTCGGTGTTGATGCGGAAGTAAGCCTGCAGCGGGATCTCCACGTGCACGCCCTTCGGCACGTAGACGAAGGAGCCGCCGGACCAGACGGCCGTGTTCAGCGCGGCGAACTTGTTGTCGCCGGACGGGATGACCGTGCCGAAGTACTCCTCGAACATCTCCGGGTGCTCGCGCAGCGCCGTGTCGGTGTCCATGAAGATGACGCCCTGAGCCTCGAGGTCCTCGCGGATCTGGTGGTAGACGACCTCGGACTCGTATTGAGCGGCGACGCCGCCGACGAGGCGCTGGCGCTCCGCCTCGGGGATGCCGAGCTTCTCGTAGGTCGCGCGGATGTCCTCGGGCAGGTCCTCCCAGGTCTGGGCCTGCTTCTCCGTGGAGCGCACGAAGTACTTGATGTTGTCGAAGTCGATCTCGCTGAGGTCGGCGCCCCAGGAGGGCATCGGCTTGCGCTCGAAGATGCTGAGCGCCTTGAGCCGGGTGCGGCGCATCCACTCGGGCTCGTTCTTGAGCGCGGAGATGTCCTCGACGACCTCGGGCGAGATACCGCGCCGGGCGGTCGAGCCGGCGGTGTCCGTGTCGGACCACCCGAACTCGTACTGCCCGAGGCTCGCGAGTTCCGGGCGATCGATCAGAACGTCGGACATGGGCACCTTTCTTTCCTGCGTCGCGTCCTCGAAAGGACTCCTAATCCCCAACACCCGGCGACCGGGGAGCATTCCGCGGACGCGCTCCTCGGCCTGACCCGCGGCGGGAGCTGAAGGGCCATCTGCGGACTGAGGGGTCGACGCGGACGCTGCGTCTTCCTGATTCTACGGGACGGGGGACGCCACGTCACGGACGGGGAGGCGCACCCACAGGGTTCCGGGAGGCCGCGAAGGCGGGTTCGCCGGGAGCGTCGCCCGCGGGCGGCAGCACAGCACCGAACAGACGGGGGCGCACGTCGAGCAGCACCCGGACGGCGCCGACCCAGACGAGGGCCGAGCCCAGCAGGTGCAGCACCACGAGGACCTCGGGCAGCCCGTTGAGCGCCTGCACCACTCCGACGAGGCCCTGCAGCGCGAACACGGCGAGCAGCGTGATCACCCGGCGACGGGCCACGCGGGCTTCCGGGCGGCGCAGCCGGAGCAGCAGCACCACGGCGAGGCACAGCACGAGCACCGCGAGAGCGCTGTGCACGTACGTGACGACCGTCCAGTTGAAGCCCATGCGCGGCACCTCCGCGCTGTCGCCCGAGTGCGGCCCCGACCCGGTCACCAGCGTGCCGACGACGAGCAGGGCGAAGGTGGTGACGGTGAGGACGTCCGCCAGGCGTGCGTCGGCCGCCGGCAGCACGACGGCGCCGGTCGACTGCCGGGCGCGGTGCCAGGTGAGGGTGGTGGTGGCCAGCAGCGCGATGGCCAGCAGGAAGTGCAGGGCGACGACCCAGGGGTTCAGTTCGGCGAGGACGCTGATCCCGCCCGCGATCGCGTTCACGAGCACGAGCCAGAACTGAGACCAGGCGAGGCGGGTGAGCACGCGCTGCCGGGGCCGCTGCAGCCGGGCGGCGAGGATCGCCCAGCCCACCGCGACGACCAGGACGCCGGTGAGAGCGCGGTTGGTGAACTCGATGAGACCGTGGATGCCGAGTTCGGGCGTCGTGGCGATCGAGCCGGCCGAGCACTCCGGCCAGGTGGGGCAGCCGAGGCCGGAGCCGGTGACCCGCACCACTCCCCCGGTGACGATGATCAGGATGCTGGCGATCAGCGCGGCGGTCGTGCCCCAGCGGAGGGCGCGGGGGCCGAGCTCGACCCGATCGGCGAGCCAGGACAGCGGGGTGCGCATCAGAAGGGCAGCAGCGGGTCGACGGCCACCGCGAGGAACAGCAGCGTCAGGTAGGTGATCGACGCGTGGAAGACGCGCATCGGCTTCGGCTCCTCGCCGCGGATGGCGAGCGAGTACAGCCGGTGCGTCTCGTAGACGAACCAGGCGCCCGACGCGGCGGCGGCGACCGTGTACACGACACCCATGCCGGCGACCGGCACGAGGAGCAGCGAGCACGCCACTGTGGCCCAGGCGTACAGGATCGTCTGCAGCCCGACCACCTGCCGGGAGCGCACGACGGCGAGCATCGGGACACCGACGGAGGCGTAGTCCTCGCGGTAGCGCATCGACAGCGGCCAGTAGTGCGGCGGCGTCCAGAGGAACACGACGGCGAAGAGGATGAGGGCCGCCCAGCTGAGCTCGCCGGTGACGGCCGCCCAGCCGATCAGCACCGGGAAGCAGCCGGCGATCCCGCCCCAGATGATGTTCTGCTCGGTGCGGCGCTTCAGCCACAGCGTGTAGACGAAGACGTAGAAGAGGATCGCGACGACCGACAGCACCGCGGCGAGCCAGGTGGTGAAGACGAGCAGCCAGACCGTCGACACGACACCGAGCACCCAGGCGAAGACGAGGGCTTCGCGGGGCGTCACCTCGCCGGTGACGAGGGGCCTCCGTCGCGTGCGGTGCATCACCGCGTCGATGTCCCTGTCGATGTAGCAGTTGAACGCGTTGGCGCTGCCGGCGCTCAGCGCGCCGCCGATGAGGGTGGCGACGATCAGCCACGGACCGGGGATGCCGTTCGCGGCGAGGATCATCACCGGCGCGGTGGTGACGAGCAGCAGCTCGATGACCCGCGGCTTGGTGAGAGCGAGGAAGGCCTTCGCCTTGGTGCGGAAGGGGACGGGTCGTGACCCGCCGACCCGCGTCTCGCCGTCCAGTGCTGTGCTCACCGTTCTCGATTCTACGTGACGTCGAGATCGAGCGGTTGCCCAGGGTCGCCCCAGCCGCAACCCAGTGTCAAGGACCGGCAGGGGGTCCCGAGCCCGCTTCTATACTGGGACAGGCCGGAGAACAGGCCGCACAACTTCATGGAGAAGGGCCTTCCCCAGTGGCAGATCTGCAATGGGACCCGATCGACGACAAGGCGGTCGACACCGCACGCATCCTGGCCGCCGACGCGGTCGAGGAAGCAGGGAACGGACACCCGGGGACGGCCATGAGCCTCGCTCCCGTGGCCCACCTGCTGTTCCAGAAGGTCATGCGCCGCGATCCGAGCGACAACACGTGGGTGGGGCGCGACCGCTTCATCCTCTCCAACGGGCACAGCTCGCTGACCCAGTACGTGCAGTTCTACCTGGCCGGCTACGGCCTGGAGCTCGACGATCTGAAGCACCTCCGCAAGTGGGGCTCGAAGACCCCCGGCCACCCGGAGTACGGCCACACCGACGGCGTCGAGATCACCACCGGCCCGCTCGGCCAAGGTCTCGCCTCCGCCGTCGGCTTCGCGTACGCCGCGCGCTACGAGCGCGGCCTCTTCGATCCGGACACCGCCCCCGGCGAGAGCGTCTTCGACCACACGATCTACGCGATCGCGGGCGACGGCGACATCGAGGAGGGCATCACCAGCGAGGCGTCCTCCCTCGCGGGTCACCAGCAGCTCGGCAACCTCGTCGTCATCTACGACGCCAACCAGATCTCGATCGAGGACGACACCAACATCGCCTTCACCGAGGACGTCGCGAAGCGCTACGAGGCGTACGGCTGGCACGTCCAGACCGTCGACTGGAAGGCGACGGGCGAGTACGTCGAGGACCACGCGGCCCTGCACGCCGCCATCGAGGCCGCAAAGGCCGAGACCGCGAAGCCGTCGATCATCGTCCTCAAGACGATCATCGGCTGGCCGAGCCCCAAGAAGCAGAACACCGGCAAGATCCACGGCTCCGCGCTCGGCGCCGACGAGCTGCGGGCCGTCAAGGAGGTCGTCGGCTTCGACCCCGACGCGACCTTCGCCGTCGACGATGAGGTGCTCGCCAACACCCGCACCGCCGTCGACCGCGGCAAGGCGCTGCACGCCGAATGGAACGAGCGCTTCGAGGAGTGGGCCGCGGCGAACCCGGAGCGCAAGGAGCTGTTCGACCGGCTGATGCGGCAGGAGCCGCCCGCAGGCCTCGAGGAGGCGCTGCCGGTGTTCGAGGCGGGCGGCAAGGACGTCTCCACTCGCGCCGCGTCCGGCAAGGTGATCAACGCGATCGCGCCGATCATGCCCGAGCTGTGGGGCGGATCCGCCGACCTGGCCGAGTCGAACCTCACAACGATCACCGACGCGAAGTCGTTCGTGCCCGCGGAGTGGTCCACCCACGAGTGGTCGGGCGACCCGTACGGCCGTGTCCTCCACTTCGGCATCCGCGAGCACGCGATGGGCGCCATCCTCAACGGCATCGTCCTGCACGGCAACACCCGCGCGTTCGGCGGCACGTTCCTCATCTTCAGCGACTACATGCGGCCGTCGGTCCGGCTGGCCGCGCTCATGCAGGCGCCGACAATCTACGTCTGGACGCACGACTCGTTCGCGCTCGGCGAGGACGGCCCCACCCACCAGCCGATCGAGCAGCTGACGGCTCTGCGCTCCATTCCGGGCCTCGACGTCGTCCGCCCGGCGGACGCCAACGAGGTGGCCTGGGCGTGGAAGACGATCCTGGAGCGCCGCAAGGGCCCCGCGGGCCTGGCGCTCAGCCGGCAGAACCTCCCCGTCTTCGCGCGCGGCGAGGGCGAGGCGGAGGGCGACACCTTCGCGCACCCCCGGGGCGTGGCCCGCGGCGCGTACATCCTCGCCGAGGCGCCGGGCGGCACGCCCGACGTGATCCTGCTCGCCACCGGCTCCGAGGTGCAGATCGCCGTCGCGGCCCGCGAGCAGCTGCAGGCCGACGGGGTGAACGCCCGTGTGGTGTCCGTCCCCTCGCTCGAGTGGTTCGCCGAGCAGGACGAGGCGTACCGCGAGAAGGTCCTGCCCGCCGCCGTGAAGGCGCGCGTCTCCATCGAGGCGGGCATCGCGCTCAGCTGGCGCCCGTGGATCGGGGACGCCGGCCGCAGCGTGTCCATCGAGCACTTCGGCGCATCCGCCGACTACCAGGTGCTCTACGAGAAGTTCGGGTTCACCGCGGAAGCCGCGGTCGCCGCTGCCAAGGAATCGCTGGCCGCGCTCTGACGCGCCCGCACACGAGGGAAGAGAACATGACAGACACCGCCGCCTCCACCATCACCCCGACCGCGGAGCTCGCCGCGCAGGGCGTCAGCATCTGGCTCGACGACCTGTCCCGTGAGCTGCTGAACGGCGGTGACCTGCAGAAGCTGATCGACGAGCGGAACGTCGTCGGCGTCACCACCAACCCGACGATCTTCGCGAGCGCCCTCTCGAAGGGCGAGGCGTACGACGAGCAGGTGCGCGAGCTTGCGGCGTCCGGCGCCGATGTCGCGACCGCCATCTTCGAGATCACCACCGCGGACGTCCAGCGCGCCGCCGACGTGTTCCGGCCCGTCTACGACGCCACGAGCGGATACGACGGCCGGGTCTCGATCGAGGTCGAGCCGGGTCTCGCGAACGACACCGAGGGCACCATCGCCGAGGCGAAGCGCCTCTGGGCGAAGGTGGACCGCCCCAACGCGATGATCAAGATCCCCGCCACGAAGGCGGGCCTCCCTGCCATCACCGCGGCGATCGCCGAGGGCATCAGCGTCAACGTGACCCTGATCTTCAGCCTCGAGCGCTACGCCGAAGTCATCGACGCGTACCTCACGGGGCTCGAGCAGGCGGACGCCGCCGGCGTCGACCTCTCCACCATCCACTCCGTCGCGTCGTTCTTCGTCTCCCGCGTGGACACCGAGATCGACAAGCGGCTCGAGGCGGTCGGCACTCCCGAGGCCCGCGCCCTGAAGAGCAAGGCGGGCATCGCCAACGCGCGTCTCGCCTTCCAGCTCTTCGTCGAGCAGTTCGCCACCGAGCGGGCGCTCGCGCTGCAGGAGAAGGGCGCGAACCGGCAGCGGCCGCTCTGGGCGTCCACCGGCGTCAAGAGCCCCGACCTGCCCGACACCCTCTACGTCACCGAACTCGTCACCCACGGCGTGGTCAACACCATGCCGGGCAAGACGCTCGAGGCGACCTTCGACCACGGGAAGATCACCGGCGACACCGTCACCGGCGCCTACGCGGACGCGCAGGCGGTCATCGACGGGATCGGCGCGCAGGGCGTCTCCGTCGCCGAGGTCACCCAGCTGCTCGAGGACGAGGGCGTCGAGAAGTTCAACGTCTCCTGGGGCGAGCTGACCGACACCGTCACGGGCGCCCTCGAAGGCGCGAAGTGAGCATCCGCATCCACGCCGGCGGGGCCGCGCGCGAGGCCATCGACCGCGTCGTCCCCCAGCTCGTCGCCGACAGGGTCGCCTCCGGGATCACCGGGCAGGACCCCGACCTCTGGGGCGAGGCCGCCATCGAGGAGTCGGCCAAACGGCTGGGCTGGACCGAGGCCGTCGCGGTCTCCCGGCCCCTGGTCGCGGAGATCACGGCACTCCGGAACGAGCTCCGGGCGCAGGGAGTCCGCCACATCGTCCTCGGCGGCATGGGCGGCTCGTCGCTCGCCCCCGAGGTGATCACCCGCACCTCGGGCGTGCCGCTCACGGTCCTCGACAGCACCGACCCGGGCCAA
>DATCMN010000269.1:0-2377 GCA_036563405.1 Naasia sp.
GGCGAGAGCAGCGGCGGCGGCGGAGTTGTCGCGCCGGACGCACCGGGCGTGGTCGGAGGCGACGAAGGAGTCGACTCCGACGGCGACAGGGACGTCATCGTGACCGGGTGGCTCGACGTGACGGCCGCGGATCCCCTCTCAGCCGCCGACTCGGCGCGGAGCATCGTCGAGCGCGCGGGCGGGCGGCTCGACTCCGTCACCAAGGAGCCGGGGAACTCCTACCAGGACCCGAGCGCTCAGCTGGTCACCCGCATCCCCGCCGAGGATCTCGACGCGACGCTCGCCGAGCTGGAGGCGCTCGGCACGACGCTGTCCCTCTCCACCTCGTCGTCGGACGTCACCCAGCAGACCACCGACCTCGACGCCCGCATCGCCAGCCTGCAGGCGTCCGTCGACAGGCTGCGCACGCTGATCACCTCCGCGGCGACGACGACCGACCTGATCGCGATCGAGACGGCCCTGAGCGAGCGCGAGGCGAACCTGGAGAGCCTGATCGCGCAGCGGGAGTCCATCGGCGACCAGGTGGAGTTCGCGACGGTCACCGTCACGTTCACCACCCCGGCCGCCGCCCCGAACACGGCGCCCACCGACTTCTTCGGTGCAGTGGTCGCCGGCTGGAACGCCCTCGTCGCCGCGCTCGGCGCCGTGGTGATCGCCCTCGGCGCCGCCCTCCCCTGGATCGTGTTCCTGGCCCTGCTCGCAGGCGTCGTGCTCCTGCTGATCCGCGTGATGCGCCGTCGCCGGCCCGCGCGCCCCGCCCCCACCTCGACTCCGACCGCCGCCCCGCCCGCCGCCTGACCCGCCGCCCTCGAGTCGCCAGTTTCGGCTGTCAACTCGCCGAGATGGCAGCCGGAACTGCCAACTCACGAGCCCAGGGCAGCTCGTACTCTGCGCGCGACGGACTGCGGCTCCCCGAGGTGCTGGGCGAGAACCCGGATGACCGTCCATCCCTCCCGGCGCAGGTCCTCGAGGCGATCCACGTCACGGACGTACTGGCCCCGGTCGAGCCGGTGCTGCTCGCCGTCGTACTCGACGACCACTCGTTGGTCCCTGTAGACGAGGTCGCCGCGAGCGACGAAGCGGCCGCGGGAGTCGCGGATGTCGACGTTCAACTGCGGCTCGGGAAGTCCCGCCCGGTGGAGGACGAGCCGGAGGCGGGTCTCCTGAGGAGACTCGGAGCCGGCGCGCGCCAACTCGAGGGCCTCGCGCAATCGTCGTACCCTGCGCTCCCCGGGGTGCTCCACCGATTGCCGCCGCAACTCGTCGACCGAGCACAACGGGTCGCGCGGAGTGATCGCCCTATCGATGACCGCCACTAGCGCGTCCAGCTCGGTCGACCCGCCGAGCAGCCGGATGGTGGAGGGCACGTCGGTCAGGACCAGGTTCCCCCGTCGCTCGACGCGGACACCTCCGACGGTGGTGTGGTGCCCGGTCACGCCTCGCATCCGGGGTGCGCGATCGGGCAGGACGACCATCACGTCCAGAGGTTCCGAGCGGGCGTCTCCACCAACCGGGAGCCCGTGGATGCGTGCGGCTGTGGCGTGACTGAAGAAGTGGCCGGCACGTGCCCGGGCGGCGTACGCCTCGCATCGCTCGACGAGCCCCTGATCCACGTCCCGCGGCACACGCACTCCCCGGAAGGGAGACACCAGATCACTGGAGCGCAGGCGGCCACGACGGATGCCCTCGACTTCGGCACGCCGCACCGCGAACGGCTTACGTGCCCACTCCGGCAGCTGCCCCGGTCGATGCGACATGGGCGGCACCCTGCCGCAACGAGTCCGTCCGCGGGGGGCGACGCCTGCTCCCGTGGACGGACCGCGTCGATCCGCGCTGGGGAGGAGCGCCCCCACGAGCACGAGTTGGCAGTTTTGGCTGTCAACTCAGCGAGATGGCAGCCGAAAGTGCCAAGTCGCCGACTCTTCGCGAGGCAGGGAGCCTCAGTTGAACGCGATGTGGCGCGGGGTCGGCCGCGGCCGCAGCGCGAGTGCCGCGATGGCGCAGCCGATGCTCGCTGCGCCCATGGCGACGATGAGCGCGAGCAGGCCGTCGTCGTTCGGGGAGGGCACCGGGATGCCCTGAGACGCCGTCTCCTCGGCGAGGAGGCGAGTGTTCGGCTGGACACTCGCGGGCAGGCTCTCGCGGACCTCGCGGATCGCGGTGGTCGCGGCGGTGGCCTCCACCGAGGTGAGGACAGGACCCTGGGGGGCGAGCGGGACGGCCGTCTCCGGCGCGAGCGACGCGGGCGCCGTGCTCCGCGCGGTCGATCCCGTGGAGGTGGTCGAGGACCCGGACGCCGTGTTCCCGGATGCGGGCGCGTTGCCGACCGCTGGCGCGTCGCCGGACGGCGCCGCAGCCGGCGGCTGGGGCGCGACGC
>DATCMN010000275.1:0-4344 GCA_036563405.1 Naasia sp.
CCGTCGCCTCGAACGTGATCGACGCCTCGGTCACGCGTCCGCCTCCCCGAATCCGGACCGGATGAGGCCGATGAGGGCCTCGACCGCCTGCCGCGCCTGCGGGCCTGTCGCGCGTACCTCCACCTCGGCGCCCTGCGTCAGCCCCAGCGCCATGATGCGCAGGAGGCTCTTGGCGTCGACGCCGTTCACCGTGACGGCGGCGTCGAAGCCGGAGGCGGTCTTCACGAGTTCCGCGGCGGGACGGGCGTGCAGGCCCTCCCGGTTCCGGAGGACCGCCCTCTCCGCCACCTCCGCGGTGTCGGGGGCGGCGTCGGCTCCGTTCGCGGGCTCCGACCGGTCGGTGGGAGCGGACTCGGGCGCTCGGGCGGGCTCACTGCGGGCGCTCTCCCCCGCTGCGGCGACGCCCGCCACATCCGCCCCGCCTTCGGCCGCCACCGCGGCGGCGACGGCACCCTCGACGAGCGGCGCATCGACGAGCAGCACCCGGGCGCGCGCGTCCTCGTCGAGGAACTCGAGTGCGGTCTCGGCGGTGAGCACCGCCGAGCCGAGGTCGCACAGGATGACCGCACCGTCGCCGCTGTTCGCCTCGCCGATCGCCGCGGCGACCCTGTCGAAGCTGGTGCCGATGCCGCCGTCATCGGTGCCGCCCGCGGCGATCAGTGCCACCGACGGGGCCATCTGCGCGGCGAGCTCGGCGAGCCCCTCCGCGATCTTCGCGCTGTGCGAGACGAGGACGAGGCCGACCGTCACGAGGCCGCCGCGGCGTCGGCGGCGGCGCGGAGGATCAGCGCCGACGACTGGGCGCCCGGATCCCGGTGGCCGACCGCCCGCTCCCCCAGGTAGCTGGCCCGCCCCTTGCGGGCGACGAGCGGCTCCGTCGACTCGGCGCCCCGCTCCGCGGCATCCGCCGCTGCGGCGAGGATCGCGGCCGGCTCCTCCCCCGCGTCCGCAGCTGATGCCGCCGCATCGACGGCCGGCGTCCAGGCGTCGATCATCGTCTTGTCGCCGATCTCCGCCTTACCGCGCAGGACGATGCCGTCGCGCGCCGCGGTGAGGACCGCGACGAGGGTCTGCGCGTCCAGCTCCGCTGCATCCGCGGCGGCAGCAGCCCCCTTCAGGAATGCCGTTCCGAGAAGGGGACCGGAAGCGCCGCCGACAGTGGAGATGAGCGTCGAGGCGACGAGCTTGAGGACGGCTCCGGGAGTCGCGTCCGCGTCGACACCGTCGAGCTTCGCGAGGACGGCGGTGAAGCCGCGGTCGAGATTCTCGCCGTGGTCGCCGTCGCCGATCTCCCGGTCCAGGCGGACGAGCTCGCCCCGGTGCTCCGCTACGACGGCCGCGGTGCCGCGGATCCAGGCCGTCACCCAGTCGGTGCCCAGCGCCACGCTCACCGCCCCCAGCGGAGCGCCGCGGTGTGCACCGGAGCGTCCCAGAGTGTCGTCAGCTCCTCGTCGAGCTGCAGCAGGGTGATCGAGAAGCCCTGCATCTCCAGGGAGGTGACGTAGTTGCCGACGAGTGAGCGCGTGACCGTGATGCCGCGCTCCGTGAGGACCTCGGCGGCGCGGCGGAACGCGATGTACAGCTCCACGAGCGGCGTGCCGCCCATCCCGTTGACGAGCAGCAGCACCGAGTCGCCGGACGAGAAGGGCAGGTCCTCGAGGATGGGCTCGAGCATCCTGTCGACTATCGCGTCGGCGGGCGCGAGCGGGATGCGCTCGCGACCCGGCTCGCCGTGGATGCCGATCCCGATCTCGAGCTCGTCGTCGCCGATGTCGAAGCTCGGCTCCCCGGCGTGCGGCACAGTCGGCGCGGTCAGGGCGACGCCCATCGTCCGCGTGCGCGAGTTCACCCTCTCCGCAATAGCGGCGACCGCGTCGAGATCGTCGCCGCGGTCCGCCGCCGCACCGGCGATCTTCTCCACGAGGACCGTGCCGGCGACACCCCGGCGGCCGGCCGTGTAGAGCGAGTCCTTGACGGCGACGTCGTCGTCGACGATCACCGAGCGGACCGTGATGCCCTCCGCATCGGCGAGATCGGCTGCCGTCTCGAAGTTGAGCACGTCGCCGGTGTAGTTCTTCACGATGTGCAGCACGCCGGCACCGCCATCGACCGCCTGGGTCGCGGCGAGGATCGGATCCGGCGTCGGCGAGGTGAACACCGCACCGGGCACGGCCGCGTCCAGCATCCCGGGCCCTACGAACCCGCCGTGCAGCGGCTCGTGGCCGCTCCCACCGCCGGAGACGAGGCCGACCTTGCCGGCGACCGGACCGCCGGCGCGGGAGATGAATGCCGGATCCCGCGAGACCACCAGCAGATCGGGGTGCGCCGCGGCCACGCCCTGCAGGGCGTCGTCCACCACCGACCGGGGGTCGTTGATGAGCTTCTTCATCGATTGCTCCTCATGCCGTCCAGGAACCGGGGCCCGGCCCCTGCGGGAACAACCTATGCCCTGGCAGCGCGGCGACGGGAGTGCGAACAGGGGCTTGGCGGTCGGATGTCCGCCGGGTCTATGTTGGTCCCGGTCGCGATGATGCGGCCGGGTGCTCGCACCCCCGACCCCCTCTGCAAGGCGGTTCTAGTGGACAACCTCGGTTCGGTCTTCCTCTCGGAGACGGTGGGAACGGCGATGCTGATCCTGCTCGGTGGCGGCGTCGTCGCCAACGTGATCCTCGCTCGCAACAAGGGCTTCGGCGGAGGCTGGCTGCTCATCAACTTCGGCTGGGGTCTCGCGGTCTTCGCCGGCGTGACCGTCGCCTACGCATCGGGCGGCCACCTGAACCCGGCGGTCACGTTCGGTCTGCTCGCGAGCAGCGCCGAGGGGTACGCCGACGGAGTGGACAAGACGTTCCTCTCGACGCTGATCTACCTGGCCGGCCAGATGGTCGGCGCGTTCATCGGTGCCGTGCTCGTCTGGGTGGCCTACAAGCAGCACTTCGACGAGGAGCCCGACCCCGCCGCGAAGCTCGGGGTGTTCTCCACCGGCCCCGCGATCCGCAGCTACGGCTGGAACCTCGCGACCGAGATCATCGCCACCTTCGTGCTCGTCTTCGTGGTGATCGGGTTCGGCCGGCCGGGGAACCCGGAGGGGCTCGGCGCCCTGCCGGTCGCCCTCCTCGTCATCGGCATCGGCGCCTCCCTCGGTGGACCGACCGGCTACGCGATCAACCCGGCCCGCGACCTCGCGCCCCGCATCGCGCACGCCGTGCTCCCCATCCGCGGCAAGGGCGGCAGCGACTGGAGCTACGCCTGGGTGCCGGTGGTCGGCCCCATCATCGGCGGCATCCTCGCCGGCTTGGCGGCCACTCCCCTCCTCCCCATGTGACCTCCGCGCGCCCCCCGCGCGTCCTACCCGCAACCGAACAAGGGAGTTCCGCATGCCGGAATACGTCATCGCGATCGACCAGGGCACGACCAGCACCCGCGCCATCGTCTTCGACCGCTCAGGGTCGATCGTCTCCAGCGGGCAGAAGGAGCACGAGCAGATCTTCCCGCGCGCCGGCTGGGTCGAGCACAACCCGAAGGAGATCTGGGACAACACCCGCGAGGTGATCGGCCAGGCGCTGGCCCGGGCCGACATCACCCGCCACGACATCAAGGCCGTCGGCATCACCAACCAGCGCGAGACCGCCGTTGTGTGGGACAAGAACACCGGCGAGCCCGTCTACAACGCGATCGTCTGGCAGGACACGCGCACCCAGAGCATCGTGGACCGGCTGGCCGATGGTGACGGCGACCGGTACAAGCAGAAGGTGGGCCTGCCGCTCGCCACCTACTTCTCCGGCACGAAGATCGTCTGGATCCTCGAGAACGTCGACGGCGCGCGCGAGAAGGCGGAGGCCGGCGACCTCCTCTTCGGCACCACCGACACCTGGGTCCTGTGGAACCTCACGGGCGGAACCGACGGCGGCGTGCACGCGACCGACGTCACCAACGCGTCCCGCACACTCTTCATGGACCTCGAGACCCTGCAGTGGGACGACGGGATCCTCGCCGACTTCAACGTGCCGAAGTCGATGCTCCCCGAGATCCGCAGCTCCTCCGAGGTCTACGGCCAGGTGGAGGCGTCCAGCCTGCTGCGCGAGGTGCCGGTCGCCGGCATCCTCGGCGACCAGCAGGCTGCCACCTTCGGCCAGGCCGCGTTCGACACCGGTGAGAGCAAGAACACCTACGGGACCGGCAACTTCCTCATCTTCAACACGGGTGAGGAGATCATCCACTCGAAGAACGGGCTGCTCACCACCCTCGGATACAAGCTGGGCGACGCGAAGCCGCACTACGCCCTCGAGGGGTCGATCGCCGTCACCGGGTCGCTCGTGCAGTGGCTGCGCGACAACCTGGGGATCA
>DATCMN010000332.1:0-3143 GCA_036563405.1 Naasia sp.
GGTCGCCCCGGTAGTGCCGGGCGTCGCGGAGGAGGGCGATCTGGGCGTCCTTGGTGAACGGGTTCGCAATCTGCCTGTCCCGGGCGACGATTTCCCGCTCCACCTGGGCCGTGTCGAGCTGCCCGGCGGAGAGCCGGGTCATGCCCTCGAGCAGGCCGGGCAGCGCGGGCGCCACCACGAAGTCCTCGCCCTGCTTGGCGAATGCGTCGACGGGCGCGGGTGCGCCCTTGCCGATCCGCCGCGCGAGCAGCTTCAGGTCCTTGCCGGTGAGGTCCGGGTTCTGCTCGCTGCCTGAAAGGGCGAACTCCTTCTCGAGGATCCGCTGGGTGAGCACGAACCAGCTGTGGTCGTGGCCGGCGCGGGTGAGGTGGGCGAGGGTGGCGAGGGTGTCGAAGCCGGGGAACAGGGGAGCGGGCAGGCGGTGCCCCGAGGGATCGAGCCACAGCGATGACGGGCCGGGCAGGATGCGGATGCCGTGCCGCGCCCAGACCGGCGAGTGGTTGGTGATCCCCTCGGTGTAGTGCCACATCCTGTCGGTGTTCACGAGCCGCGCGCCGGCGTTCTCGGCGATGCCGAGTCCCCGCCCGTCGACGGAGGCGGGCACGCCCGAGAGCATCGATCTCGGTGCGGCGCCCAGGCGCTCCGGCCAGTACCGGCGCACCAGGTCGTGATTGCCGCCGATGCCCCCGGTGGTGAGCACGACGGCGGGCGCCCGGAGCTCGAAGTCGCCCGTCACGTCGCGGCTGCTGGCGGCTCCGCGTTCGTCGCCGTCCTCGGCCAACTGCGCCCCGCGCACGCCGACCACGGCGCCAGCCTCGACGATCAGCTCGTCGACGCGGTGCCGGAAGCGCAGCTCCGCCCGTCCGGCCGCGGCGGCCTCCCGCACCCGGCGCTCGAACGGCGCGACGATGCCGGGCCCGGTGCCCCAGACGATGTGGAATCGGGGGACGGAGTTGCCGTGGGCGAGCGCCGTCCGGCCGCCGCGCTCCGCCCAGCCGACGATGGGGAACCAGCGCACCCCCAGCGAGTGCAGCCAGTCGCGCTTCTCGCCGGCGGCGAAGTCGACGTACGCCTCCGCCCAGCGGCGCGGCCACTCGTCGGTGTCGCGGTCGAAGCCGGCGGAGGCGAACCAGTCCTGGCCGGCCAGCTCCGCGGTGTCGCGGATGCCCATTCGGCGCTGCTCGGGGGTGTCGACGAGGAACAGCCCGCCGAACGACCACCACGCCTGCCCGCCGAGGGACGCCTCCGGCTCCTGGTCGAGCACCAGCACCCGCTTGCCCGCACGGGCCAGCTCGGCCGCGGCGACGAGGCCCGCCAGTCCGGCGCCGACGACTATCGCATCCGCCTCTTCGCGCACCTCGTCAGCCTAGAGGCGCGGAAGGTCGCCGCTCAGTCGTCGAAGGTGTTCACCATGGCGTGTGCGGCCCGCTCCAGGTAGCCCCACAGGGTCGCCTCCTGCAGGGGCGCCAGTTCGAGCGAGTCGACGGCGGTCCGCATGTGTCGCAGCCACCGATCCCGCTGGTCCGGGTTCACCTTGAACGGCACGTGCCGCAGCCGCAGACGCGGGTGGCCCCGCTCCTGGCTGTACGTTCCGGGGCCGCCCCAGTACTGGATGAGGAAGCCGGTCAGGCGCTGGATCGCCGGTTCGAGGTCCTCCTCGGGGTAGAGCGCGAGCAGGGGCGGATCGCTCGCGACGCCCTTGTAGAACTCTCGGACCAGGCGCTCGAAAGTGGGCCGGCCGCCGACTTCCTGGTAGAAGTTGCCCTGCAGCGCCTCGCCGCCGAGCGAGGCACGGAGCAGGACCGGGCTCGGGACCGGGGGGCGCGTCTCTTCGTCGGTCATGTCGTCCCCTCGGTCTTGGGTGCCCGCGGCGCGCGCGGAGCCCGCGGCTTCTTGGCGGCCGGGTCTGCGGCGGTCGCGGTGGGCAGCGCCTGCGGTGCGGTGCGCGGCGAGCGGGCGCCCTTGACGCTGGTCGCGCCATCGAAGCCGGACAGGACCACGGTGTTCAGCGCGGGCAGCTTGACGTCCATCTCGTCGAGCGCGAACTTGAGGCGCATCCGCAGCTCGCGCGCCACGTCGTCCTTCGCCGAGGTGCGGGTCTTGATGACGATGCGGATGACGAGCGCCTCCGAGGAGATCGACTCGAGCCCCCAGATCTCGGGCCGCTCGAGGACCGTGGCCCGCCACTTGTCCTCGTCGAGGAGCGAGTTCGCGGTGGCGAGCATCCGGTCCTGCACGGCGTCGATGTCGGCGTCGTACGGCACCGCGAGGTCGATGATGACGCGAGCCCACCCCTGCGACATGTTGCCCACCCGCAGGATCTCGCCGTTCCGGACGTACCAGAGGGTGCCGTTCACGTCGCGGATCTGGGTGGTGCGGATGCCGACGTTCTCGACGACGCCCGTGGCCTGGCCGGTGTCCACCACGTCGCCGACGCCCAGCTGATCCTCGATCACCATGAACAGGCCGTTGAGCACGTCCTTGACGATGTTCTGTGCACCGAAGCCCAGGCCGGCGCCGAGCGCGGCCGTGATCAGTGAGAACGCGCCGGTGATGTTCGGGTTGATCTGGGTGATGATCAGCAGGATCGCGACGATCGAGATGACAACGGTGACGATGTTGTTGAGCACGGCACCGAGCGTGCGGGTGCGCTGCACGAGCCGCACCGCCGTGAGCGGGGAGGCGTGCAGAGCCTGGGTGTCGTCGATCTGCTGACGCTGCTTCACCCCGTGCACGATCCGGTCCACCACGCGGCGGACGACGTAGTGCAGGACGACGCGCAGCAGCACCGCGCCGACGATCACGCAGACGATGTAGATGGGGGTGCCCCACATCTCCCAGAACGCGGTCCATTCCATAGCCGCTCCAGTCTAGGAAGGGACGGCTGGGCAGCCCGTGACGGCGGCGGCGCGCGGCGATACGCTCGCGCCATGACAGACGGTGAGGCGCCCCAGGGGCGTGTGCGGCAGCTGCGGCTGGTGGTCGAGGCGGAGGACTACGAGGAGGCGCTGCGGTTCTACCGCGACGTGCTCGGGATGCCCGAGCAGGAGTCCTACTCGGGCGACGGGGGAGCGCAGGTCGCGATCCTCGACGCCGGGCGCGCGACGCTGGAGCTCTCCAACCCGGCGCAGGTGCGTCTGATC
>DATCMN010000292.1:0-4922 GCA_036563405.1 Naasia sp.
CCGCCCGGCGCCATGGCGCCGGGCGGGGCGCCCGCCGAGGACCTCTCCTCCCGGGTTGCCCGGTCCTCCCGCGCGCTCGAGATCGGCGCGGCGCTCGCGACACTCCTGGTGTCCGGCGCGCTGCTGATGCTGGCGCTCGGCATCAGCGTGCGCACCGAGACAGGCGGGGTGGACCCCCGATGGTGGCCGCTCGTCCTCTCCGGCATCGGGCTCGCCCTCTCGGCACTGCTGCTGGTCGTGGCCCTGGTGCGTCCGCCGTTCGAGCGCGACGACCTGGAGGTCACCGGCCGTGACGGCTGGGCCCGCCTCGTCCTCGCGGTCGTCATCTCGGCGCTCTACCTGGTCGCCTGGGACCTCGTCGGCTTCGTTCTCCCCACCCTCGTCTTCCTCGCCGCGCTCCTCTGGGTGTTCGGGCGGCGCGGCTGGAAGGGGCTCCTTCTCTTCCCGATCGCCATGACGGCGTTCATCTACGGTCTGTTCGACCTCGTCCTGAAGGTGCCCCTGTGAACCCGCTCATCGAGGGACTCGAGTCCCTCCTCGACCCGACGGTCCTCCTGGGCTTCGGGCTCGGGACCCTGCTCGGCCTTCTGGTCGGCGCCTTCCCGGGCATCACCGCCACCATGGCGGTGGCCCTGGCGAGCGGCTTCACGCTGACCCTCGAGCCGGTCCAGGGCCTCGCGGTGCTGCTCACCATCTACGTCGCCGCCAACTTCGGCGACCGGGTCCCGTCGATCCTCGTGAACACGCCGGGCACACCGGCTTCCATCGCGACGACTCTCGACGGGTACCCGATGGCGCTGCAGGGCCGCGCCGGGCTCGCACTCAACGTGTCAGCGCTCGTCTCGGCCGTCAGCATCTTCGCGAGCCTCGTGGTCTTCGCCGCCGCGGCGATCCCGATCGCCCAGCTCGCGCTCCAGTTCGCGCCGAGCGAGATGTTCGCCCTGGTTCTGTTCGGCCTCACCGTCATGGTGAGCATCTCCTCGAAGTCGCTCATCAAGGGCCTCATCGCCGGGGTCTTCGGCCTGCTGCTCGGCACCGTCGGGCGCGATCCGATCACGGGCGACCAGCGCTTCACCTTCGGCATCACCGAGCTCGCGGGCGGCATCGACTTCATCGCCGTGATCATCGGGCTGTTCGGCGTCGCCGAGCTGTTCGACCAGCTCCTCACCCACCACCAGTCGAAGGTCCGACCCGTCTCGACCATGGGGCGCTGGTGGCCGACGAAGGCCGAGTACAAGCAGATCGCGAAGCCCACAGGCATCGGCTCCATCGTCGGGATCATCGTCGGCATCGTGCCGGCGGCGGGCGGCGACATCGCCGGCTTGATCGGCTGGGACCGGGCCAAGCGCGCCTCGAAGACGAAGGCGACGTACGGCAAGGGCAACATCGAGGGCCTCGCCGCCGCGGACTCCGCCTCCAGCGCCACCCTCGGCGGCTCGCTCGTCACCACCATGGCGCTCGGCATCCCGGGCGACTCTGTGATGGCGGTGATGATCGGCTCGATGATCATCTGGGGCATCCAGCCCGGCCCGTCGCTGTTCGTCAACCAGCCGGACCTGGTGGTCAGCATCACCGCGATCATGGTCATCGCGACGATCCTCGCCCTCGGCGCCAGCCTCATCCGCACGAAGGCGGTCATCCGGGTGCTCGACATCCCGCCGGCCTACCTGTGGGCGTCGGTGCTGGTGTTCTGCATGGTCGGCACCTACGCGACGACGAACAGCATCACCACCGTCGTCGTGATGCTCATCTCCGGCGTGGTGGGGCTGCTGCTCAAGCGGGGCGGCTTCCCCGCAGGACCCGTCGTGCTCGGGCTGCTCCTCGGTCCTCTCGCCGAGTCCAACCTGCGCCGGGCACTCCTCATCGAGGGCCCCATCGGCCTTGTCAATCAGCCGATCTCGGTCGTGCTGCTCGCCCTGGCCGCCCTCGCCTTCGCGGCGCCGCTGATCGCCCGGCTGCGCTCGAAGCGCCGCACCGGGCCGGGCACCCCCGCCCCCGGCGCCTCAATCCTGTCCTCTGCTGAGGACGTCACCGACAAGGAAGCAGACAATGACAGAGCCAGTACGCCGTGACATCCTGACCGCGGTGCCCGTCGCCTTCGCCGAGGACGGCGCGCTCGACCTGGACGGCAGCAGGGCCATCCTGCGCAAGGTCGCCGCCTCCGACGTTCAGGGCGCCCTCGTGCTCGGCACCACCGGTGAGTTCCCCGCGCTCAGCGAGGATGAGCGCGGCGAGCTGACCCGGGCGAGCCTGGAGGAGCTCGCGGGCAAGCGCGTCGTCGTTCACGTGGGCGCGGCGAGCGCCTACGAGGTGAAGCGGCTCATCGACCGGTCGCGCCGGCTCGGGGCGACGGAGATCGCCGTGCTGACCCCCTACTACCTCGCGGTGAGCGACGCGGCGGTCCTCGAGTTCTTCGAGGACGTGGTCGCCCACGCGGAAGGCCTGCGCGTCTACGCGTACGTGTTCCAGGCACGCACCGGCGTTCCCGTGTCGGCCGAGCTCCTGGCCCGGATCGCGGAGCTGCGCGGCGTCGTCGGGGCGAAGATCAGCGGCGAGTCGCTCGAGCAGGTGGCCCGGTACCGGGCGGCCGTCCCGGCCGACTTCGAGCTGTGGACGGGCAGCGACCGGGATCTCGCCTTGGCCGCCGACTTCGGAGCGCAGGGCGTGATCTCCGGCATCGCCTCCGTCTTCCCGGAGCCGTTCACCGAGCTGACGGCGGCGCTCGCCGCCGGCGACGAGGATGCCGCCCGCGAGGCGGAGACCCGCGTGCACGCGGCCGTCGACCTGATCCTCGGCGACATGGGTCGGATGAAGGCGGCTCTACAGCTCCAGGGCATCCCGGCGGGGACCACCCGCATGCCGATCGAGCCCCCAACTGCGGCTGTGCTCGACGAGATCCGGGTGATGACGGAGAGCCTGTACGCGTCCCGCTGACCCTTGCCCCTGACCCGTCCAGTTCTCGGGCGACTCGACACCGAGTTGCCCTGGCCCATGCCGCCGGTTCCGACGCGCCGCAGAGCGGCGTGACGGCCGTGCGCGGGGAGGACTGGGCGGGTCGACGGGGGAAGGCTCAGGGCAGGGCGAGTGCGATCCCGGCGACCCGGAAGCCGACCTCGCCGAGCCCGTACGTGCAGTAGACGCCGAGCGCTATGGCGAGGATGTACTCCCGGAACGAGCCTGCCCTGCCGAGGATCGGGAACGCGATGAACCCGTTGCGCTTCCACAAGTCGTTGAGGCCGTTCGTGTCGGCCCACCACCGCGGCGGCTTGAGCCGCAGCGGCCAGAGCAGCCCGGGGATGCCCCCCACGGTCAGCGCGTCGCCGGCGAGGTGCGCGACGTACCCGAGCCCTATCGCGAGCGGGAACCAGACCGTGGTGTCGGCGGCGTAGACGAGGACGAGGAGACCCGCGAAGAGCCCGAGGGCCCACGCGGTGCGCCAGTGCCGCACCAGGTCCCGGGCTTTCGCTGCGAAGCAGATGAGCGCGACGGTCGCGATCGCGGCGCCGAGCGGAGTGGGGCCGAGCGCGGGCACGTCCACCAGCCACTGACCGATCGCCACAGCGCCGGCCGTGACGGCCGCGGCGGCGAGGAGGGTGTGGGCGCCGTGCCGGTGCCCGCCGCTGACGTCGCCGATGGCATCGGTCACTAGCGGCCCGAGCACGGGCACGGAGTGCGCGATGGTGGCGCTGCCGTGGTCGGCATCGGGCAGCAGCGCGGCGCCCGCGGCGACCAGGGCGCCGGCGAGCACGGCTTCCGAGCTCATCGGCAGGATGTCGGTGCCGAAGACGGGCAGGGCGGCGGTCACGGCCAGCCAGGCGGCGGTGCCGCTCGTCGCGTGCGTGAAGCCCATCACGAGGGCAATGGTCGCCCTCACGGAGGGGCGGGGACGCGCGCCGCGCCGTGCGCAGCCGGACGCCATACTGGGCGCGTGGAACCGGTGTACGAGGAGCTGATCCTGCCCGCATCTCTCGACGCGGACGGCGGCGCCGCGTTCGCCGAGATGGTGGAGATGACGAACGCCGTGACGGCGGACGTCGTCGGCCGGGACGACCTCGCCTACGAGCCGGCCGGCGAGCTGGCCCAGCTGGACGGCGAGCGGAACGCCATCCGCATCCTCCTCGCTCGGGTGGCCGGACGGATCGTCGGGCGAGCCCTGGTGCTCGCGCCGCTCGAGGCCGGCTCGGAGACGGCGGACGTCGAGGTGGACGTCCTCCCCCAGGTGCGGAACGCGGGGATCGGCTCGGCCCTGCTCGCCTGGGGCGAGGAGGTGGCCGCCGCGCTCGGCCGCACAGCCCTGCACTGCTGGCCGTTCTCCCGCCCGGCGCTCGCCGGCGAGGAGGTCATCGTGCCGCCCACCGGGGCGGGCGCGATCCCCGCCGCCGACGCCGGCGCCCGCTTCCTGACGGCGCGCGGCTGGAGGCTCGCCCAGGTGTACCGGATCAGCCGGATCGACCTCCACGCCGCCCGAGAGGCTACGGCCGCCGCCGGGGCCCGTGCGCGGGAGGCGAGCACCGGCTACGAACTGCTCACCTGGGCGGGCAGCACGCCGCCGCCCTACCGGAACGATCTCGCCGCCCTGTACGGGCGGATGCTGATCGACGCCCCCATGTCCGACCTCGCGATCGACGAGGAGGAGTGGGATGCGGAGCGCCTGGAGGCCTACGAGCGGCGGGCCGCCGACGGCGGCGTCGTGCTCGTCACGGCGGTCGCCCGGCATCGGGAATCCGGCCGCATCGTCGCGTTCAGCTCCGCCAGCCTGCCTCTCGACCGCCGCCGGCCCGCCGAGCAGGGCGACACCCTCGTCCACGGCGAGCACCGCGGGCACCGACTCGGCATGCTCGTGAAGGTCGGCCTGCACGACGAGATCGCGCGGGTCTCGCCGGGGACGCAGGCCGTCATCACCTACAACGCCGAGGAGAACC
>DATCMN010000294.1:0-5504 GCA_036563405.1 Naasia sp.
TGCCGTCCCGGCGCATGGAGACGCCGTAGAGGGCGTCGGCGATCTCCATGGTGCGCTTCTGGTGGGTGATCACGATCAGCTGGGACGACTCGCGGAGGTCTTCGAAGATCGTGAGAAGCCGGCCGAGGTTGGCGTCGTCGAGGGCAGCCTCCACCTCGTCCATGATGTAGAACGGGCTCGGCCGCGCCTTGAAGATCGCGACCAGCAGCGCCACCGCCGCGAGTGAGCGCTCGCCGCCGGAGAGCAGCGACAGCCGCTCGATCTTCTTGCCCGCCGGCCGGACCGTCACCTCGATCCCGGTGGCCATCAGGTCGTCCGGCTCCGTCAGCTCGATGCTGCCGGTGCCGCCCGGGAAGAGGACCGGGAACACCTCCGCGAATGCCGCCCTGGTGTCCTCGAATGCCGTGACGAAGACGGCCTGCATCTTCTCGTCCAGCTCGCCGATTATCGTCAGCAGGTCCCGGCGGGTGCGCTGCAGGTCGTTCAGCTGCTCGGTGAGGAACGTGTGGCGCTGCTCGAGCGCGGCGTACTCCTCCAGCGCGAGGGGGTTCACCCGGCCCAGCTGCGCGAGCTTCCGCTCGGCCGCCTCCAGCCGCTTCTGCTGCTCGGCCCGCAGGTAGGGGCGCGTCCGCACCTCAGGCGCCTCCGCTCCGTCACGGTCCTCGGCATCGGCCGCGGAGTCGAGGATCGGCACCGGCACGTCCGGTCCGTACTCGGCTGCGAGCACCTCCTCGCTCAGCCCCAGGGCGCCCGCCCGCTCGACCAGCTGGGCGAGATGCAGCCGCTTCTCGTAGATCTGCAGCTCGAGCCCGTGCACGTCCTCGGTGAGGGTGTGCAGCCGGGACCTCAGCTCGGCCTCCCCGCGGCGCAGCTCGGCGAGCTCCCGGGAGCGGCCGGCGCGCTCGGACTCAGCGGCGGCCAGTTCGACGCGCGCGGCGCTGACCGACCTGTCGACCGAATCGAGGACGGGGGGAAGCGCCTCGGCGACCGCCCGAGCGGCGGCGATCTGCCGGCGGCGGATCACCGCCCGGCGGGCCGCCTCCTGCGCGGCCGCCTCCTCGGCTGCACGGCGCCGCTCGAGCGAGTCGGCGCGCGCCTGCTCCGCCCGCACCCGCTCGCGAGCAGTCTCGACGGCGAGACGGGCTGCTACTTCGCGCTCGCGCGCAGCATCGACCGCCGCGGCGAGGGGTGCGCGGGCGCTCGCGTCCAATGCTGGCCGAGCCACCGATCGCGCCGCGTCCAGGGCGGCGCGGGCCTCCGCCACCACCGTCTCCGCGGCCGCCACCTGCTCGACCGACTGGCCGAGCGCGGTCTCGAGGCGCGCGTGCTCGGCGGATGCCGCCTCCACCTGGACGCGCAGCCTGTTGAGGGCGTCCGTGCGGGCGGAGAGCTCAGCGTCCGCAGCCCGCAGCGCCTTCGTGGCCGCGGCGGCGAGCTGCTTGGCCCGCTCCGACTCGCCCCGCTTCTCGGCGAGCGCGAAACGGGTGCGCTCCACGGCGTGGGTCGCGTCGTCCAGCCTCGACGCCGCCTTCTCGCGCTCCGCGACCAGCTCGATGCGGCTGCGCGAGGCGCGCGTACCCCCGCGGAGCACGTACGGCGTCAGCACCTCCCCGGCCCTCGTGATGACTGTGACCGGGGGCTCGGTCGCCCGGGCTGCCGGCCAGACCGAGCGGGCGGCGTCGAGGTTCTCGACGAGAACCACTCGCTCGATCAGGGCGAGCAGTCCTGGCGGCCCGGCCACGACAGACCTGGCGGGGATCGCGCCGCCCAGCGGAGGCAGCTGCGCCGGGGCGTGGGCCGCGGGCGGCTCCGCGACGACCAGCGCCACGCGCCCGAGGTCCGCTTCCTCGGCGTGCAGCAGCGCGGCGATGGCGGACGTCTCGTCCTCCGCGAGCACCGCCTCGGCGAGCGACCCGAGAGCCGCGGCGATGGCCGCCTCCCAGCGGTCGTCCACCGCGAGCGCGTCGGCCACCAGGCCGCGCACGCCGGGGAGCCGGGCGGCGGCGAGGTCGCTCGATCCGTCCTTCACGTCGAGCGCGAGGGTCAGGGCGGACGTGCGGGCGGACAGCGAGTCTCGCTCGCGCTCCTGGGCGTGCAGCGCATCCCGGAGCTGCTCCAGCTCGGCGGCGATGCGCGTTCCCTCGGCCTGGGCCGCCTCCGCTGCCTCGTCCAGGTTCGCGGAGTCGAGGTCCTCGCCGGCGGCCTGCGCCTCCAGCTCGGCGAAGCGGGCTCGGGCGGCGTCGCGGCGGTCGCGCGCGGAGTCGAGGGCCTTCTGGCGGCGCAGCACCTCGCCGCGTACGGCGGCTAGCCGGGAGGCGGCGGCGTCCGCCCGTCCGGTGAGCTGGGACACCTCGAGGTCGTAGCGACTGACCGCGGCGCTCTGCTCGGCGATCCGCACATCCAGGGCGTCGAGTTCGGCGCGTGCCGACGCCGACGCCGCGCGCGCCTCGACGAGCGCCTCCTCGGCCTCCGCGATGGCGCCGGTCAGACGCTCCACCTCGGTGCGGGCCGCCTGCACGACCTCGGCGGTCACGGTGGGCGCCGCCGGGCCGTCGTCGTCGGCAGAGCCCAGCAGCGCGAGCCGCTGATTCGCGAGCGTGAACAGGTTCCGCACGCGCTCCTGCGCCGACTCGAGGGCGAAGGCGGTGCGGCGGGCCGCGTCCACCTCCTCGCTCGAGCCGGACGCCTCGAGCTCGGCCGCGCGACGGCTGCGGTCGTCGAGCTGCGCCTGCAGCACCATCCGCTCCTCCGCGCGCTCCTGCTCGGCTCGCCCGAACTCGGTGACCGCGCGGCGGAGCCCGATCAGCTCGTCCGCGAGCAGCCGGGCGCGGGCGTCGCGCACGTCGGCCTGGATGGTCTGCGCCTCGCGGGCGACCTGGGCCTGGTTGCCCAGGGGCTTGAGCTGACGGCGGATCTCGCCGGCCAGGTCGGAGAGCCGAGTGAGGTTCGCCTGCATCGACTCGAGCTTCCGCTCGGTCTTCTCCTTGCGGCGGCGGTGCTTGAGGATGCCCGCGGCCTCCTCGATGAAGCCCCGGCGGTCCGCCGCCGTCGCGTGCAGCACGGCGTCGAGCTGCCCCTGCCCGACGATCACGTGCATCTCGCGGCCGAGGCCGGAGTCGCTGAGGAGCTCCTGCACGTCGAGGAGCCGGCATGACTCCCCGTTGATCGCATACTCGCTGCCGCCGTTGCGGAACAATGTGCGACTGATCGTCACCTCGGTGTACTCGATCGGCAACGCGCCGTCCGAGTTGTCGATGGTGAGCACGACCTCGGCACGGCCCAGCGGCCCCTTCGTCGCCGTCCCGGCGAAGATGACGTCCTCCATCTTGCCGCCGCGGAGGGTCTTCGCGCCCTGCTCCCCCATCACCCAGGCGAGCGCGTCGACCACGTTGCTCTTGCCCGAGCCGTTCGGCCCCACCACGCAGGTGACACCCGGCTCGAAGGCGAAGGTCGTCGGCTGCGCGAAGGACTTGAACCCCTTGAGGGTCAAGCTCTTCAGGTACACCGGGCCTCCGGAGGTCGGAACGGGACGGACGCCCTACGGTACCGCCCGCCACCGGCGCCGCCCGCGACCCTGCGCATCCGGGTCGGCACGGCGCCCGGTGGGCGGCTTCGACGCACCCGTTCAAGATCCGCTATTGACGCGCCGCATGGAACCCCGTTTACTGAAAACGGTTAACCGTTAACGGAGAGACAACGTGGTTTCTATCCCTTCCCCCTTGCAGCGCGTCGCGCTCGGTCCGCAGGTCGCTGACGCGCTCCGGCAGCAGATCATCGGCCGCGACCTCCTCCCCGGCTCCCTCCTCGTCGAGGACGCTCTCGCCGAGCAGTACGGGGTCAGCCGCGGGCCCATTCGCGACGCACTCCGGCAGCTCGAAGCCGAGGGCCTGGTGCAGCGCAGCGGGCGCAGCTACCTGGTGGTCGATCTGACACCCGACGAGATCGCCGACATCTACTCGCTCCGCGAGGTCATCGAGGTGCACGCCGTCGAGCTGGCCATGCGACGCGCGGAGCCGGCGGAGCTCGCCCGCGCGCACGAGCACGTCGAGGCGATGCGGGAAGCCGCGGCCGCTGACGACCACGGCCGGTTCGGCCAGGCCGACATCCGCTTCCACTCCGCCCTGTACGAGCTCGCCAAGCACCGCCGGCTGCTCGACGTGTGGACGTACCAGGAGCCCATCCTGCGCACCCTGATCGAGCAGACCGTCGACATCGACAGCGACCTGCACGCCTCCGCACACGACCACGAGGTGCTCCTGCGACTCATCCAATCCGGCGATGCGGCCGGCGCCGTGGAGGAGTTGCGCGCTCACCTCCACCGCTCCCGCGACCGGATGCTCGAGCTTCGGACCGCCATGGCCGGCGGCCCGCAGAACCTGCCCGACGCAGCCGTCGGCGCAGTTCCCCCCAGAAAGGAAGCAATCACGTGAACCAGCAGCAATGGCGCTCCCGTGCGCTGTCCCGCGCGGCCCTCGCCGCGTCCGGCGCCGCCCTCCTCCTCGGCGTGACCGCGTGCGGCTCCGGCGGCTCCGGCGGTTCCGGTTCGACAGGCGGCGAGACCGGCGGTGAGGCCTCCGAGTCCGCGTCGAGCTTCCCCGAGAACGACATCACGTTCATCGTCCAGGCCGCGGCCGGCGGCGGATCCGACCTCTCCTCCCGGGCGCTCGCCTCCGAAATGGAGGGCCTGCTCGACACGAGCATCGTGGTCGAGAACCGGCCCGGCGCGTCCGGCACCGTCGCCTTCGAATACGTGCGCGACCAGGAGCCCGACGGCTACACGATCGGCTTCTCGCCGGTCGAGATCGCCATGGTCCAGCACCTCGGCTTCGACATCACGCCGGCCGAGTTCGACTTCCTCGGGCAGATCATGTTCAGCCCCGGGGTCATCGCGGTTCCGTCCTCGAGCGAGATCGAGACCCTCGACGACCTGATCGAGGCGTCCAAGGAGCGGCCGCTCACCGTGGCGAACTCCGGCGCCGGCTCGATCTGGGAGGCCGCGACCCTGGGCCTCGCCGACGAGACGGGCGCGGACCTGCAGCCCGTGCCGTTCGACGGCGGCGCTCCGGCGGTCGCCGCCGCGCTCGGTGCGCAGGTGGACGCTGTCGTCGCGGGGGCCGGTGAGACGGTGGGCGCCCACAATGACGGCAGCCTGCGGGTGCTCGCCCTCTTCAACGACGAGGAGCACCCGCTCCTCGAAGGCGTGCCCACGGCCGAGTCCGAAGGCTACGACCTGATGTTCGGTGGCTGGGGCGGCGTGTACGCGCCGTCCGGCCTGCCGGACGACGTGCGCGAGACTCTCGCCGCCGCCGTCGAGGAGGCCGCCGGATCCGACGGCTTCGCCGACGCCATCACCCCGAGCGGGGCCCTGCCCACCTACAAGTCCCCGGACGAGTTCGTCGAGTTCATCGACTCCGAGTCCGAGCGCTTCGGCACACTGCTCGGCTGATGAGCGAATCCGCTCCCCTGTCCGCGAACGTCCCGCCCGGCGCCATGGCGCCGGGCGG
>DATCMN010000296.1:0-4514 GCA_036563405.1 Naasia sp.
GGAGGAGGAGGGTGCGCTCGATCGTGCGCTCGCCCTCGCGGACGCCCGCGGCGCGGACCTCGTCGTGGCGAATGACCCCGATGCCGACCGGCTCGCCGCGGCCACGAGAGAGGCCGGCGCCTGGCGGACCCTCACCGGCAACGACCTGGGCCTCCTGCTCGCCTGGGGCGCCGCCGAGAAGGCCACACGCGCCGGCCGCACCGGCACGCTCGCCTCCTCCCTGGTGTCGACGCCCGGTCTCGCCGCGATCGCCCGGCACTACGGCCTCGGCTACGCCGAGACGCTCACCGGCTTCAAGTGGATCTCGCGCGTTCCGGACCTGATGTTCGGCTTCGAGGAGGCGCTCGGCTTCCTCGTCGACCCCGGCAAGGTGCGGGACAAGGACGGGATCTCCGCCGCGCGCGCCCTCCTCGGCCGCGTGCTCGAGCTGCACGGCGCGGGCGCGACGCTCTCCGACGCGCTCGAAGAATCCGACCTCATCTTCGGGCACTTCGCGTCGCGGCAGATCTCTCTGCGCGTCACGCGGCTGGAGGAGATCGGGGAGGCGATGGAGCGCCTGCGCCGCACCGCGCCGTCGAGCATCGCCGGCATCCGCGTGCTGGCCGTCGACGACCTGGCGCAGGGCGGCGCGCTGCCGCCGAGCGACGTTCTCCGCTTCCGCCTGGACGAGGGCGCGCGCCTCATCGCCCGTCCGAGCGGCACGGAGCCGAAGCTGAAGCTGTACCTGGACGCCGCGGCGACCACGGGAACGGTGGCCGAGCGCCGGGCGGCGGCGGCCGAGGTCCTCGACCGGCTCTCCGAAGGCGCCCGCGACCTCCTCGCCTGAACTCCGCCTGTCCGCTCTCTCCCTCGTCCCGGCCGTACTCTCCCGACCACTCGCCCTCACTCCCTCCGGCCGAGCGCGGCCGGTGGGGCCCAGGCTGATTTCCCCTCAACAGGCTGGAACCGGCCATTCTGGCCTGTTGGAGGCAAGCCAGCCTGTTGAGCGCGGGGAGAGGCCGAAAAAGGGCGGGCGTCAGCCCAGCGCGGCCTCGAGCTTCGTCGTGAGCTCCTCCTGGTCGAGGATGTTGTCGACCACGATGACGTCCGCGAAGGTGCGGCCGATGCTCGACACGTGCTCCGCCGTCGTGAGGATGATCTGCGCGTCGTCCGCATCGGCGCCCAGGCTGTCGACGTCCGAGGCCAGGACGTCCGCCTCGAAGCCGAGCCGCTGCAGGGCGCGCTCGGCGCTCACCTTGAGGATCGCGGAAGTGCCGATGCCCGCGCCGCAGATGGCGACGATCTTCACGGCACCAGTGTAAGGGCGGGCCCCTGCGGGTCGACGGAGGCGGCCGGGCCGGCGTCGGTCACGCGGAGGCGCTGTCGAAGCCGGCCGTGATCCGGTCCGCGAGCTCCTCGCGGTCCTCCACCGACAGGAACGCGGCCGACGCGGCGTTCAGCTGGAACACCTCGAGGTCCGAGAGGTCGTAGCCGAAGGCGTCGACGAGCAGCGCCAGCTCCTTGGTGATCGAGGTGTCGCTCATCAGGCGGTTGTCGGTGTTGACGGTCACCCTGAAGCCGAGCTGGTAGAGCAGGTCGAACGGATGATCGGCGAGCTCCTCTCCCCATTCCACGATCGCCCCGGTCTGCAGGTTCGACGACGGCGACAGCTCGAGTGGGATCTCCCGGTCCTTCACCCAGTGCGCGAGGCGACCCAGGCTGACCCAGGTGCTGGCGTCGTCCTCACCCTCGATCTCGATGTCGAGCGCGATGCGCACGCCATGGCCGAGGCGGAGCGCGCGGCCGTCGAGGAGGGCGCCCGTGATGCTCTCCAGGCCGCCCGCCTCCCCCGCGTGCACGGTGATGGGGAACCAGTTCTCGGCCAGCAGGTCGAAGGCGTCGAGCGCGCGGCTCGGCGGGAAGCCGTCCTCGGGCCCGGCGTAGTCGAAGCCGACCACCCCGCGGCCTCGGTGCCGCAGGGCGAGCTCGGCGATCTCGACCCCGCGGTCGTTCTGCCGCATCGCGGTGACCAGCTGGCCGACCTTCATCTCCCGGCCGCTGGTCGCGAAGGCGTCCTCGATGCCCTGCTCGATGCCCGCCTGCACCGCGTCGACTGTCTCGTCGAGGGTCAGCCCGCGCTCCAGGTGCTGCTCGGGCGCCCAGCGGATCTCGCCGTAGATGACGCCATCCGCGGCGAGGTCCTGGACGAACTCGCGCGCGACGCGGGTGAGGCCGCCTGCCGTCTGCATCACGCCGGTGGTGATCGCGAAGGTCTCCAGATAGGTGGGCAGGGAGCCGGAGTCGGCGGACTCGCGGAACCAGGCCCCCAGCGAGTCGGCGTCCGGTGCGGGGAGGGCGAGTCCGATCTCGCCCGCGAGCTCCACGATCGTCTGCGGGCGCAGTCCGCCGTCGAGGTGGTCGTGCAGGCTGACCTTGGGCAGCGCGCTGATGTCGACGCCGTTGATGCGGTACTCCCCCGGATTGCTCACGGGGAAAACCCTACTGCGCGGCGCTCGCGGCCCCCAGGGCGGCGCCGATCTCCACGGCCGCGGCGAGGACGGCCGCACGGACGGCGGGCAGGCTGGTTCCGCTGTACGAGGTGGCCACGTAGGGGACGGTGAGCGCGGCGACGGCGCGGCCATCCGGGCCGAGGACGGGCACGACGACGTCGAGCACGCCCGGGTGCAGGCTGTCCTCGCGCTCCGCGGTGCCCGCCTCCCGGAGTCTCCGCCCGTCCTCGCGGTCCGGCTCCGACCAGGCGGTCAGCACTTCACCGGTCAGGGTGTCGAGCGGGAACTCGGCGCCCACGCGCACGGCGAAGCCGAACGCCGACGGGCTCTCCTGCTGCGCGAGAACCCGCACGGCGCCGCCCTCCAGCACGCCGAGGTTGCAGGACTGGAGCACCGTCTCCGCCAGCCGCCGCATGGGCGCCGCGGCGGCCGCCAGCAGCCCGCGGCGGGGCGGATGCCGGTGTGCGAGGTCGAAGAGGCGCGGCGCCAGCAGATAGCCGCCCTCCTCGGTCCGCACCACGAAGCCGCGCCGCTCCAGCGTCAGCAGCACGCGGAACAGCTGCCCGACGCTCCGCCCGAGGGCCGCCGCGATGTCGGTCTGGCTGCGCGGCCCCGCCGAGTCGGCCAGCAGCTCGAGTACGTCGAGGCCCTTGTCGAGCGCCGGCGCCCCGTAGCCGGGGATCGACGGCACCGAGGAGTCGGAGCTCACCGCCCGTCCCTCATCACCTCGACCATCCGCCGCGCGATGCTGCGGTCGATGTCGTCGGGGACGGGCTGGGCGCCGGGGACGAGGGTGTCCGCGGCGGTCGCGACGCGCTCGAGCGAGCGGACCTGCAGCAGGAAGCCGAGGTCCATTGCCGCTATCGAGTTGCCCTTCGGGTTGCGTCCGGCGAGGTTGAACATCCGGCCGCCGGCGATGAGCACCAGCTCGCGGCCGTCCGGCATCCGGAACACCTCGAGGGCCTCGTCCACCTCCTCGCGGCTCGCGGACTGGGCGGCGAGGGCCTCGGTGTCGATCTCCCACGGGAAGTGGCCGATGTTGCCGAGTACGGTGCCGCTGCGGAGCAGGCCGAGGTGCTCGCCGGTCAGCACGGCGGGGTGCCCGGTCGCCGTGATCACGGCCTGGGCCCAGGGCAGCAGGTTTTCCAGGTCGTCGACCAGGTAGCCGTCGAGGGCCGCCTCGAACGCCTTGATCTCGTCGACCTCCGCCACGGCGACCTGCGCACCGAGCGCACGGAGGTAGCGCGCGACTCCGCGGCCGCACCAGCCGTAGCCGAGAACCACGAATCGGCGCCCGGGCACCATCAGGTTGGTGATGCGCTGGAAGCTCTCGACGGCCGACTGGCCGACCGCGTGCAGGTTCTCGCCGATCGCCTTGAGCGGGCTGTCGTTGATGACGATGACGGGGAACGGCACCCGGCCGGCCAGCTCGTCGCGCAGCCGGAAGGCGCCCGAGGTGGTCTCCTCGGTGCCGCCGATCACGTCGCCGGCGAGGCCGCGATCGACGATGCCGGCCGCCAGGTCGGCTCCGTTGTCGAGCAGCATGTCCGGCCGGGCGTCCAGCACGGTGGCGAGGTTCGCGAAGTGCTGGTCGAGGCTGTCGTCGCGGCGGCCGACGATGCGCATGCCCTGCGCGGTCAGCGCGGCGACGACGTCGTCCTGGGTGGAGCCGTGGTTCCCGGTGCCGACCACCTCGGCGCCTCCGGCCGCGAGCGTCTCGAGCAGGACAGCCGTCTTCGGCTCGACATGCAGCGACATGCCGATCCGGCGGCCGGCCAAGGGGCGCTCCGCGGCGAACCGCTCCCGCGTCTTGGCGAGCAGCGGCATACGGGAGCGGATCCAGGAGATGCGGGCAGCGCCGGTCGCGGCGAGGTCGTTGGTCATGTACACCAGCGTTGCATATATGAAACTAGCTTGCATATGTGCGGGGAGGACTAGAGTCGGAGCATGGTGCGCAAGATAATCCTGGACTGCGATCCGGGCCACGACGACGCCGTGGCCCTGCTCCTCGCCTGGGGCAGCCCC
>DATCMN010000333.1:0-1628 GCA_036563405.1 Naasia sp.
CGCCGACATCCCCGATGACGAGCTCCAGCTCGGCCCGCCCCTCGGCGAGGCGGTACTGGGCTCCGGCCACTGCAAGGCTACCGTCCGCAACCCCGCTCGCGATGATCTCGGAGCGGGTCAGGAGGCCGGCGACGGTGTTGCGCAGGTGGTGTCGCTGGACGGCGTCCACGTCGATGGCGTGGACGTCCACCGTCCCGTCCTCGGCGACGACACCGACCGACCGCACGGCGGGCACGATGGGCTCGACGTGGCGGCGGATGAGCGCGGGCAGCGGGGGCGCCTCGCCGCCCTGCGAGTCGATGGCCGCCCGGACCGCGCCGCACTCGTCGTGCGCGAGCACCACGATGAGCGGCACGCCCAGCACGGCGACCGCGTATTCGAGGCTCGCGATGGCGGAGTCGGACACGACTTGGCCGGCGTTTCGCACCACGAACAGGTCGCCGAGGCCCTTGTCGAAGATGATCTCGGCGGCGAGACGTGAGTCCGAGCAGCCGAAGAGGGCGGCGGCGGGCTGCTGCGAGTGGGCGAGCTGTGCGCGGCGATCGACGTCCTGACGAGGATGCGCCGGCTCCCCGCGCACGAACCGCTCGTTGCCGCGGGCCATCTCCTTCCACGCCTGTGCGGGGCTCTTCCGTGCTGTCACTTCGTCGTCTCCAGGTCGGCCGCGACTGCCGTCGCGAGCTGCTCGATCTCCTCCGGCTCGGCTGTGCCGTAGACGGCGACGATGCCGGCGTCCGTGTCCGCCGAGAGCGCGTACTCGGTGTTGCCCTCCCGGTCGTCGTCCCGGCTGTCGTAGACCGTCCATTCGACGCCGCCCAGGCGGACGGTGCTGTCCGCCCGGGCCTGGTCGAGCAGGGCGGCGAGCCAGCTCTCGTTCGCGTCGATGCCCTGGCTGAATGCGGCGAACCGGGTCTCCGGCGTAACGAAGCCGATGTACCAGGAATCGACCCCGTCGGCGCTGCCGGTGCGGATCTCCGCCTCGTTCGCGTTCCACCCGTCCGGCAGGTCGGGGACCGCGAGCGGCACGTCGTATCCGCCCTGCGCCTCCTCGGCGGTCTCGGCGTAGTCGATGCTGCGAGGCACCGGGTCCTCGTTGCCGCGGGGCACAGCCCAGATGATGACGAGCACGAGGAGCACCGTCGCGCCCAGGGAGAGGATGAGGTTCTTGGTCGTCTGCCGGCTCCGGCGGAGCGCACGCGCCTGAGCCTGCCGGGCCGCGCTCTCCTCGGGCGTCTCAGGGCGGCCGAGTTCGGCGACGACGCGTCGCGGCTTGGCGCTCATCCCGCTGGCGGAACGCTCTGGCGTGCCGCGTCGAGCCGGGCGCGGGCGTCGATCAGCCACTCCTCGCAGCGCCGCGCGAGCTGCTCGCCGCGCTCCCACAGCTGCAGCGACCGCTCGAGGGTCTCGGCTCCCTGCTCGAGCTCTCCGACGACTCGGATCAGCTCGTCGCGGGCCTGCTCGTAGCTCAGGTCCCCGATCGGTACGGACTGCTCCGGCATGGCTCCCACTCTATTCCGCGCCGCCGACGGGTCCGGTGCTGACGGCCCCCAGGCTGCCGTCCGCGAGGCGGATGCGCAGGTGGGCGCCGTCCGGTGCTTCGGCGGTGCCGCGCAGCACCCGGCCGTCCG
>DATCMN010000337.1:0-2898 GCA_036563405.1 Naasia sp.
CTGCCGATGGGCGCGGACGCGCAAGTGGCGCAGCGGGAGGCGGTCGCGCGGGTCACCGTCCTCGGTTCGCTCGGTGGCGGGCCGAGCCGTGCGACGGCGATCAACGACCGCGGCCACGTCGTCGGAGCCACGTCCACGACAGACGGCAGCAGTCGCGCCTTTCTGTGGTCGCAGCGGGGCCGGATGACCGATCTCGGCCGGGCCGGGGCGGTGAGCGCCGCAGTGGCGATCGCGGACAACGGCCAGGTCGTGGGCGAGTCCTCGCCAGGAGCCGGCGTGCGGCGTGGATTCTCGTGGACGCGTGCCGGCGGGCTCGTCGAGATCGGAAGCGGCTACGTGCAGGTGGTCGGGGTGTCGGAACACGGGCACGTCGTCGGTACGGGCGGGTGGGGCGCGCCCCCGATGGAGTGCGGTAACCGGGCCTTCGCGTGGACCGCCGCAGGCGGCATGGTCAGCGGGGGGCACATCGCCCCCGGACGCTGTCCCGGAAGCCGGGCCACGGCGGTCAACGACGGCGGCACGGTCGTCGGGACGGCGCCGAGCGGATACGGGAGCGAGCAGGCGTTCGTCTGGTACCCGCGGCCCTTCGGGGGCGGCTATCGCCTCCCTTCGCTCGACTACTACGGCCCGACGTCGGCCGCGGACATCAGCAACACGGGTCACATCGTGGGCTGGGGCCAATCGCCGGCCCGCACCCGGCACGCGGTCGTGTGGACCGCGAGCGGGGAGATCGTCGACCTCGGCACACTCGGGGGAGCGGACAGCGCCGCGCTCGCCGTGAGCGACACGGGCCAGGTGATCGGGACCAGTCAGACCGCCGACGGCAGCGAACACGGCTTCTCCTGGACGGCGGAGGGCGGCATGGTCGACCTCGGCCCGCTCGGCGCCTACGGCCGCCCGACCGCCGTCAACGAGTGCGGTCAGGTCGTCGGCCACTCATTCACCGAGGCCGGAGGCTCACGCGCCTTCCTGTGGTCCTCGGCCACCGGGAGGGTCGACCTGACGCTGAGGGCGGGCGCCGCCGGGGCCGCGGCGGCGATCAACGACCGCGGACAGATCGTCGGCTGGAGCGAGACCATGAGCGGCGAGCCGATCGCGGTTCTCTGGAAGATCCGCGGCTGCTCGCAGCAGGACGATGCGTGACGCTGCGGCCTTCGACGCCTCAGCCGTGGAATCGCGTGAGCCCGTTCAGGCACGCTGCGCGGAGCCGGCTCAGCACCCGACCGGGCTCAGGTGCTCGGGGAAGCGTTGCTCAGCGGCTCAGTCCCACCAGAAGGACCAGTGCGGGCCCTGCACCATCTCCTCGGCGAGCGCTTCGATCGAGCCCACGCCCTGCTCGACGATGTCGGGATTGAACAGATACAGCTCCGAGGCTGCCTTGACCGCCTCGGCCCGCGTGGGCGGGCGCCCCACCGCGAGGTCGATCGTGTCGAAGCCGACCGCCACGAGCCGCGCGTCGAAGCGCTCCTCCCACGAGCGCAGGAACGGCACGAGCTCGACCGGCTCGAACGAGTTCACCGCGCCGGCCCAGGCGATCGCCGCGAGCACGTCGGCCGGGCGCTCCACCGGCACGAGCCCGAGCGAATCGATGTCGAGCGTGGCGAACACGTGCTCCAGCGGATCCTCGTTGAAGGGCTCGCCCGGTGCCGCGACCCCGGGGAACGCGCCGAGCAGCTCGCGCAGCTCCTCGTCGAGGCCGGCGTGCGCGGTCCAGCGCGCGGCCACCATCGCGTCGAAGTCGACGGCCGTGACCGTCTCCTCCCACGCGGGGTCGACGTCCTCGAGGTCAAGGCGCTCGTTCGTGATGAGCACGGGCCACAGCCCGGTCTGCCCGTGCGCCTCCGCCAGACGTCGCCAGGTGAACAGCACGGCTTCGGGCTCGCCCGCGGTGCGCCACAGCACCTGGGGGCCGGTTCCCACCAGCCCGGCGCGCACCCGCCGGCCGGTCAACTGCACGCCGGCCAGCTCCACGGTCCCGTCCGCGGGCAGGTTGCCCGGCTCGTCCTCGTCCTGTTGCCGCTTCCTGAACAGTCGCATCCCGGCCCACTATCGCCGACGCCGCATCCGCAGGCCGCGCACGCCGCCCAGCAGGGTCGCCGTGCGCCCCGCGGGCCGCGACCGCAGCGGTCGCCCGGCCGATGAGGGATACTCCTCGTGTGGCGTACCCCCGGTTCCTGCCGGCTGCAGTCGTGATCGTCGTGGCTCTCGGGGCGACTAGGAGCGACGCGCTGGGCCAGGAGAACCCGGTCACGATCGCGCAACCCGCGCCCGGCCTGGTGACGAGTGCGCGGACGATCGACGTGAGCGGCAAGGCGCCGTGGATCTCGCCGGACGACGGCGAAGCGCTCGTGCGCGTCACGGTGAACGAGCGACCGCTCGAGGTCTTCCCGTCGCGGGAGGGCTATGCGACCCCCATCGCCCTGGAGTTGGGCCGCAACGAGATCGTCGTCCGGGGTGAGGCGGGAAGCTACGACGACGAGGACTCCGTCACCGGGACGGCGCGGGTCGTGGTGGAGCGCCGTCAAGCACCGGGGGACGAGACAGGAGTGCTCGACGCGGCGACGGCCTCGATGCTGGCCGACAGCACCGAGGAGGCGTACTGGTTGTGCGGCGAGGACGATCGGTGCTTCGCGGAGCCGACCTGCTTCAACGTGAGCCCGCGGCGCGTCGATTGCGCCGTCGCCTACTGGTACACGTACAACCGCGTGCGTCGCTGCGGGTACGTGTACACGTTGCGACTGCGTGGCGACCGGCTCCATGCCGGCTCCTATCGGTGCCGCGGGCGCTGAACCCGAACCCGCTGCGACTCGTGCGCAAGGGCGCGACCCCCAGGCTGCGGCGGGTCGTCGTGGACGCCGGCGAGGACGACACCTGGTCGCGTGTCCTGGTCAACGCCCC
>DATCMN010000334.1:0-9853 GCA_036563405.1 Naasia sp.
GTCGTCTTCGCCGATGAGGACGCGCGGCGGCGGCTCAACCGGATCGTGCACCCCGAGGTCGGCCGGCTGTCGCAGGCCGCCTTCGCGGCCGCCTTCGCCGCCGATCCGCGCGCCGTCGTCATCTACGACGTCCCGCTGCTCGCCGAAGCCGGCCGGGCCGGCGAGTTCGACAGGATCGTCGTGGTGCACGCGCCGGCCGAGGAGCGGATCCGCCGGATGGTCGACCTGCGCGGGATGGCCCCGGACGAGGCGGAGCGTCGCGTGCGCGCCCAGGCGACCGACGAGGAGCGGCTCGCCCTCGCCGACGACGTGATCGATGCGAGCGGCACTCTCGAGGACACCCTGCGAGCCGTCGACGAGCTCTGGGCCCGCCTCACCGCCTGACGCGACACGGGCCGGTTCGGAGATCCCGGGCCGGCGCACCGGCCCGCACTGACCGGACTGGCCCCGAATGCGCGGGAGGGCTCGTGCCCCGTCGTGCGCTCAGGGCGAACCCCGGCCCGATGTCGGTGGCCGAAATTAGACTCGTCAGCATGCAGACGACACGTGCCGTGCGGCCCTTCGAGGTCATCAGCGACTACGTGCCGAGCGGCGACCAGCCCACCGCCATCGCCGAGCTCGCAGGCCGGATCAACGCGGGGGAGTCGGACGTCGTCCTCCTCGGCGCGACCGGCACCGGCAAGTCCGCGACGACCGCGTGGCTCGTCGAAGCGGTGCAGCGCCCCACCCTCGTGCTCGCGCACAACAAGACCCTGGCCGCACAGCTCGCCAACGAGTTCCGCGAGCTGATGCCGAACAACGCCGTCGAGTACTTCGTCTCCTACTACGACTACTACCAGCCGGAGGCGTACGTCCCGCAGACCGACACCTTCATCGAGAAGGACTCGTCGATCAACTCGGAGGTGGAGCGGCTCCGGCACTCCACCACGAACTCGCTGCTCAGCCGGCGCGACGTGATCGTCGTCTCCACCGTCTCCTGCATCTACGGCCTGGGGGCCGCGGAGGAGTACCTGGAGGCCATGGTGGCGCTGCAGGTGGGCCAGCGGATCTCGCGAGACATGCTGATCCGCCGCTTCATCAACATGCAGTACGAGCGGAACGACTACGACTTCTCCCGCGGCAGGTTCCGCGTGCGCGGCGACACCATCGAGATCATCCCGGTGTACGAGGAGCACGCCATCCGGATCGAGATGTTCGGCGACGAGATCGAGGCGCTGTACGTCCTGCACCCGCTGACCGGTGAGGTGCTGTCCACGGTGGACGCGATGTCGGTGTTCCCGGCCACCCACTACGCCGCGAGCCCGGTCACCATGAAGCGCGCGATCGGCACCATCCGGCTGGAGCTTGCCGACCGGCTGCAGGAGCTCGAGCGGCAGGGCAAGCTGCTCGAGGCCCAGCGCCTGCGGATGCGCACCACCTTCGACCTGGAGATGATGGAGCAGATCGGCTTCTGCTCCGGCATCGAGAACTATTCGCGGCACATCGACGGCCGGCGGCCGGGCGAGGCCCCGAACTGCCTCCTCGACTACTTCCCCGAGGACTTCCTCACCGTCATCGACGAGTCGCACGTCACGGTCCCGCAGATCGGCGCCATGTACGAGGGCGACGCGTCCCGCAAGCGGACCCTGGTCGAGCACGGCTTCCGCCTGCCGAGCGCCATGGACAACCGCCCGCTGAAGTGGGAGGAGTTCAAGAACCGGGTCGGCCAGACCGTCTACCTGTCCGCGACGCCCGGCCGGTACGAGCTCGGCATGTCCGACGGCTACGTCGAGCAGATCATCCGCCCGACCGGACTCATCGACCCGGAGATCATCCTGAAGCCCTCCAAGGGGCAGATCGACGACCTGCTCGAGGAGATCCGCCAGCGCGCCGAGCGGAACGAGCGCGTGCTCGTCACCACCCTCACGAAGAAGATGGCGGAGGAGCTCACCGACTACCTGGGGGAGCACGGCGTGAAGGTGCGCTACCTGCACTCCGACGTCGACACGCTCCGCCGCGTCGAGCTCCTCACCGAGCTGCGTCAGGGCGTCTACGACGTGCTGATCGGCATCAACCTGCTCCGCGAGGGCCTCGACCTCCCGGAGGTGTCGCTGGTCGCAATCCTCGACGCGGACAAGGAGGGCTTCCTGCGCTCCTCGACGTCCCTGATCCAGACGATCGGACGCGCGGCCCGCAACGTCTCCGGCCAGGTGCACATGTACGCGGACGTCCTCACCGACTCGATGAAGAACGCGATCGAGGAGACGAACCGTCGCCGCGAGAAGCAGGTGGCCTACAACACCGAGCACGGCATCGACCCGCAGCCGCTGCGGAAGAAGATCGCGGACATCACCGACCAGCTGATCCGCGAGGGCGCCGACACCAAGGAGCTCCTGGCGGGCCGCGGGGCCGGCAACGGCAAGCGGTCGCCCGTCCCGAACCTGCGGCGTGAGGGGATCGCAGCGGAGGGTGCGGAGCAGCTGAGCTCGATCATCGCCGATCTCAACGAGCAGATGCTGCAGGCGGCCGCCGAGCTGAAGTTCGAGCTGGCCGCGCGCCTGCGCGACGAGGTGTCCGAGCTGAAGGGCGAGCTCCGCCAGATGTCGAAGGCCGGGCACCTCGTCTGACCTGCACGAAACGGCGGGATGTGGCCGGTATCCGGGCCACATCCCGCCGTGTCGTGCACGCGAGGTCAGCGGACGGAGGCTCCCCGCAGGAAGAGCAGGGTGCCGAGGGACGCGGCCACGATCAGGATCCCGGCGGCCACGGCCAGCCACCACGCCCGGAACGACGCCGCGATGTCGGGGAGCGACGGCGCGAGCAGCAGCAGCGCCAGCGCGAGCAGGAGGCCGAGCCCCATGCCGAGCACCGCGGCACCGGTGGGGCCGAACCGGGTCCAGGCCGCACCGAACGCCGAGCCCGCCGACAGGAGCGTGAGGGCCCCGAGGAACACGATCACCGCGAGCTGCAGCGGGTCGGCAGCGCCCAGGATGTAGACGTCCACGAGGTGGATCCCCACGAACCAGTGGTTCGTGAGCAGCTCCAGTCCGAGCAGGGCCAGGAAGATGGCGGTCACGTAGACGGCGATCAGCCCGTTCGTCAGCAGGGTCCCGAGCGTGAAGGTCCGGCGCGTGGTGCCGAGAGCGAGGCTGAACGGGAACGCCGTCGCGACGCCCTGCACCCCGAGCGCCACCATGAAGCCGCTGAGCGCCCAGGCGACAGCCGGGTTCTGCCGGGCCCCGTCGATCGCGTCCGCCATGTCGGCACCGGCGGCGAGGCGCTGGAAGGCGAGCGCGATGACCGCGGTCACCACGAAGACGCCCGCGACGATGAACAGCGGCACCACGAACATCGAGTAGCGCTTGGACAGGTGCAGCCGGACGACGTCCAGCGGTGCGGGGACGGCGCTCATGCGCGGCTTCCTTCGGTGTCGGTCGCGCCGTAGGCCGCGACGAGTTCCTGCAGGCGTGCGGGCTGGAGGTCGAGGCCGGCCGAGCGCGCCCGTGCCTCCTCAGCGGGCTCGAGTCGGCCCTCCACGGTGAGCGAGAGCAGACCGCCGATGCGGTGCTCGCGCAGCACCCGGTGGCCGACGGCGAAGTCGGCGGTCGGGCCGGCGGGTCCGCTCACCGTGAACGCGGCGCCGGACAGCTCCTCCACCGATTCCGCCCGGACGAGCCGGCCGCGGTCGACGATGACGACGCTGTCGAGCAGCGGCTCCATCTCGTCGATGAGGTGGGTCGACAGCAGGATGGTGCGCGGGTGCTCCGCGTAGTCCTGCAGCAGCGCGTCGTAGAACATCGTGCGCGCCGTCGCGTCGAGGCCCAGGTACGGCTCGTCGAAGATGGTGAGCGGCGCCCGGGAGGCGAGCCCGAGGATGATCCCGAGGGACGAGAGCTGGCCGCGGGAGTACTTCTTGACAACCGGCTTCGCGGGCAGCCGGAAGCCGTCGGCGAGCCGCTCGGCGAGGTCCGCGTCCCAGCGGGAGTGGAAGCGCGGCGCCACCTCGAGCACATGCCGGAGCTTGTAGTCCTCGGGGTAGCGCTGGTTGTCGCGGACGAAGCTCATGGCGGCGAGCACCGTCGCGTTCTCGAACGGCTGCTCCCCGAACACGCGCACGCTGCCCGAGGTGGGGCGGTCCTGCCCGGAGATGATCGACATGAGGGTCGTCTTCCCGGCCCCGTTGCGGCCGAGGAGGCCGCAGATGGAGTTCTCCTCGACGATGAAGCCCACCTCCTCCACGGCGGTGGTGCGGCCGAAGCGCCGGGTGAGCCCGGTCGCCTCGATGGCGGGCGTGGTCATTCGTTCTCCTCGGTGTCGATCAGGCGGTGGATGTCGGCGGGGGAGAGCCCGAGCTGGCGGGCCTCACGGAGCAGGGGGCGGACGTAGTCGTCGTGGAACCGGCCGGTGCGCTGGTCGAGCAGGGTGGCCCGCGCGCCCGCGGAGACGAACATCCCGAGCCCGCGGCGCTTGTGCAGGACGCCCTGCTCGACGAGCAGGTTCACGCCCTTGCCCACCGTCGCGGGGTTGATCCGGTAGAAGCCGGACAGCTCGGTCGTCGAGGGCACCTGCGTGTCCTCCGGATACCGGCCGACGACGATCCCGTCGGCCAGCAGATCGGCGATCTGCTGGAAGAGCGGGCGGCTGTCGTCGAACATCGATCCTCGTTCACTGGTTAGTTACTTGAGTAGTGAACCTAGCAACCGCTGAGACGCGAGCGCAAGAGCGGCTCTCGACGGCCGCCGTCTGTACCCCGGCGCCGGTCGTATGTGCCCTTCCTGCGCTCCTCGCGGAGCACTAGCGTGGGGCGACCCCGAGGAGGAGCCGTGGCGAAGGAGCCCGATCCGCTGGACGTGCCGCCGTGCCGCACAGACGACATGAGGATGGCGCACGGGCTGTTCCGCTCGCTCTTCGCCGACGCGCCGCGCCTGGTCCGCGGCGTCGCGGCCGGGGACCGCGACCGCGCCGCCATCGTGGCCGACCACGTGCTCGAGGTGACGGCCGGCCTGCACCGGCACCACTCCGGTGAGGACCTGCTGCTGTGGGACGCCCTCGCGGAGCGCAGCCCCGGCTGCGCACTCCACGTGGGTCTGATGCGGACGCAGCACCAGGAGGTGTCGGACCTGCTCGACGAGGTCGATGAGTCGGCGCGCGCCTGGCGACGGACCGGCTCGGGGGTGGCACGCGCGGAGCTCGCGGAGCGCCTTGACGCGGTTGCGGCCGCACTGCTGCGCCATCTCGGCGAGGAGGAGGAGGTGATCCTCCCGGCGGCGGCCGCCGTCTTCAGTCAGCGCGAGTGGAACCGCCTGGGCGAGCACGGCCGCGCGGGGATCCCGCGGAACCGGCTGTTCATCCAGCTCGGCTTCATCCTGTCGAGCATGGAGCCCGATGCCGCGCGCGCGTTCCTGGCGGAGATGCCGCCACAGGTCCGCGTGCTGTTCCGGATGCTGGGCCGCCGGCAGTACCTCGCGCACCGCAGGCGGGTGTACGGCACCGCGGCCTGAACCTGCCGCGCGACGCGCTGGTCGGCGACCGCCGACAGCGAACGCGGAAGCAGTGTCAGAGGGGTCGACCTAAACTCTTGAGGTGCCGATTTCGCCTGTCTCCGGACCCAAGCTCAGCGTGCGCGGCGCACGCGTCCACAACCTGCGGAACGTGGACCTCGAGATCCCGCGGGACTCGCTCGTGGTGTTCACCGGACTCTCCGGATCGGGCAAGTCGAGCCTGGCGTTCGACACGATCTTCGCGGAGGGCCAGCGTCGCTACGTGGAGTCGCTCTCCGCTTACGCGCGTCAGTTCCTCGGACAGGTCGACAGGCCCGACGTCGACTTCATCGAGGGCCTGAGCCCCGCCGTCTCGATCGACCAGAAGTCGACGAACCGCAACCCGCGCTCCACCGTCGGCACCATCACCGAGATCTACGACTACATGCGCCTCCTGTGGGCGCGCATCGGTGTGCCGCACTGCCCGATCTGCGGCGAGGTCATCTCCCGGCAGACGGTGCAGCAGATCGCCGATCAGCTCATGCAGCTCGAACCCGGCACCCGCTACCAGGTCACCGCTCCGGTCGTGCAGCAGCGCAAGGGGGAGTTCGTCGACCTGTTCAAGGAGCTCTCGGCCAAGGGCTACTCCCGCGCCATGGTCGACGGTGAGATGGCCCAGCTCTCCGATCCGCCGAAGCTGAAGAAGCAGTTCAAGCACGACATCGCGGTCGTCGTCGACCGCCTCGTCGCGTCGGAGGACCTGCTCACCCGCCTCACCGACTCGCTCGAGACGGCGCTCGTCCTCACCGACGGGATCGTGCAGATCAACTTCGTCGACCAGGAGGGCGAGGGCGCCTGGCGGACCTACTCGGAGAAGCTGTCCTGCCCGAACAGCCACCCCATCCAGCTGACCGAGATCGAGCCGCGGACCTTCTCGTTCAACGCCCCGTTCGGCGCCTGCCCGGAATGCTCCGGCATCGGCACCCGCATGTCGGTGGACGCGGACCTGCTGCTCGGCGACCCCGACCTGAGCATCCGCGAGGGCGTCATCCTGCCCTGGACGAGCCAGGGCAAGGGGCTCTACAACTACTACGAGCGGCTCCTCGCCGGACTCGCGAAAGACCTGAACTTCTCGCTGGACACGCCCTGGAAGCGGCTGCCGCAGGAGGCGAAGGACGCCGTCATGCTCGGCAACAACTTCGAGGTCCGCGTGAAGTGGAAGAACCGCTACGGCCGCGAGATGAGCTACACCCAGGGCTTCGAGGGCGTCATCCCGTACCTGGAGCGCAACTACCTGCAGGCCGAATCGGATTCCGCCCGCGCGCGCTGGGCCGAGTACCTGCGCGAGGTGCCCTGCCCGGTCTGCAGCGGCAAGCGGCTGAAGCCCGAAGTGCTCGCCGTCATGGTGGACGGGCACAGCATCGCCGACGTGTCCGACCTCAGCCTGGCCAAGGCGAGCGAGTTCGTGAACTCGCTCAGCCTCAACGAGCGCGACGTGAAGATCGCCGCCCAGGTGCTCCGTGAGATCCGGATGCGCCTCGACTTCCTGCTCCAGGTCGGGCTCAGCTATCTCAGCCTCGCGCGTTCCGCCGGCTCGCTCTCCGGTGGGGAGGCGCAGCGCATCCGCCTCGCCACCCAGATCGGCTCCGGCCTGACCGGCGTGCTGTACGTGCTGGACGAGCCGAGCATCGGCCTGCACCAGCGGGACAACCGGCGCCTCATCGACACCCTGGTGAAGCTGCGCGACCTCGGCAACACCCTGATCGTCGTCGAGCACGACGAGGACACCATCCGCACGGCCGACTGGATCGTCGACATCGGTCCGGGTGCGGGCGTCAACGGCGGCCACGTCGTGCACTCCGGGGACTACGGCTCGCTGCTCGCGGAGACCGAGTCGATGACCGGCGACTACCTGGCCGGACGCCGCGGGATCGAGACGCCGAAGAAGCGCCGCAAGATCGACAGGAAGCGCAAGATCACCGTCGTCGGCGCGCAGGCGAACAATCTGAAGGATGTGACCGTCGACTTCCCGCTCGGCGTCTTCGTCGCGGTCACCGGCGTCAGCGGCTCGGGCAAGAGCACCCTGGTCAACGACATCCTCTACAGGATGCTCGCCAACCGCCTGAACGGCGCCCGCAAGGTGCCGGGCAAGCACACCCGGATCACCGGTCTCGACAACCTCGACAAGGTGGTGCACGTCGACCAGGCCCCGATCGGCCGCACGCCGCGCTCCAACCCGGCCACCTACACCGGGGTCTTCGACCGGATCCGCACGCTCTTCAGCGAGACGCAGGAGGCGAAGGCGCGCGGCTACCAGCCCGGCCGGTTCAGCTTCAACGTCAAGGGCGGCCGCTGCGAGAACTGCCAGGGCGACGGCACCATCAAGATCGAGATGAACTTCCTGCCCGACGTGTACGTCGTGTGCGAGGTGTGCCACGGCGCGCGCTACAACCGCGACACCCTCACCGTGCACTACAAGGGCAAGAACATCGCCGAGGTCCTCGACATGCCGATCGCCGAGGCGGCGGAGTTCTTCGAGCCGATCTCCGCGATCCACCGCTTCCTGAAGACCCTCGTCGATGTCGGCCTCGGCTACGTGCGGCTCGGTCAGAGCGCCACCACGCTGTCCGGCGGCGAGGCGCAGCGCGTTAAGCTCGCCACAGAGCTGCAGCGCCGCTCGAACGGCCGCACCGTCTACGTGCTCGACGAGCCGACCACAGGCCTGCACTTCGAGGACGTCCGGAAGCTCCTGCTGGTGCTCAACGGCCTGGTGGACAAGGGCAACACGGTGATCACGATCGAGCACAACCTCGACGTCATCAAGAGTGCCGACTGGGTCATCGACCTCGGGCCGGAGGGCGGCGCAGGCGGCGGCACGATCCTCGCCACCGGCACCCCGGAGCAGCTGGCGGAGGTGGAGGGCAGCCACACCGGCTCCTTCCTCGCCGAGATCCTGCAGACGCCCCGCGCCCTCGAGCGCGCCTCCTGACCGGGAGCGCCGCCCGCGTGCAGACCGTCAGCTACCGGCCGAAGGCCGGTGAGATCCCGAACGAGCCCGGCGTCTACCGGTTCTCCGACGCCAGCGGGCGCGTGCTCTACGTCGGCAAGGCGAAGAACCTCCGCTCGCGGTTGAGCAACTACTTCGCCCCGCTGCGCACCCTGCACGAGCGCACCCGGCGCATGGTCACCACGGCGTCGAACGTGCAGTGGACGGTGGTCGGCAGCGAGTTCGAGGCGCTCCAGCTGGAGTACACCTGGATCAAGGAGTTCGCTCCGCCGTTCAACGTCAAGTTCCGCGACGACAAGACCTACCCCTACCTCGCCGTGACCATGGCGGACGAGGCGCCGCGGGTGATCGTCACGCGCAACCGTCGCATCCCGGGCGCCCGGTACTTCGGGCCGTACCCGAAGATCTGGGCGGTGCGGGAGACCATCGACCAGATGATCCGGGCGTTCCCGATCCGCACCTGCTCCGACAGCTCGTACAAGCGGGCGATGGAGAGCGGGCGCCCCTGCTTCCCCGGCCAGATCGGCCGCTGCGGCGGGCCGTGCTCCGGGAAGATCGGGATCGCCGAGCACCGCGCCATAGTCGAGGAGTTCGTCGCGTTCATGGCGAACCCGGACCCGCGGATGATCGCCCAGCTGACCCGGGACATGAAGCAGGCGTCCGCCGACCTGGACTTCGAGCGGGCGGCCGAGCTGCGGGACCGCATCGGCGCCCTCGAGAACGTGCTCGAGTCGAGCGCCGTGGTGCTGCCGGACACCGTGGAGGCCGACGTGTTCGGCATCGAGCACGACGAGCTCGCGGCGGCCGTGCAGCAGTTCCGGGTGCGGGGCGGCCGGATCCGCGGCGTCCGGTCCTGGGTCGTGGACAAGGAGCTCGACATCGGCCTGGGCGAGCTGGTCGACTCCGTCCTGCAGAGCGCCTACGACGAAGGCGAGCAGCCGCCGAAGGAGATCATCGTCCCCGAGCTGCCCGAGGATGCCGACGCGCTCGAGCAGCTGCTGAGCAGTCTCCGCGACCGCGGCGCTGTGCGCCTCCGGGCTGCACAGCGTGGCGACAAGGCCGCCCTGCTGCAGACCGCGACCCTCAACGCCAAGCAGTCGCTGATGCTCTACAAGACCCGCAGGAGCGCCGACTACGTGGCCCGCAGCCGCGCGCTCACGGACCTGCAGGAGGCGCTCGACCTGGCCGAGGCGCCCCTGCGGATGGAGTGCTTCGACGTCTCGCACCTGTCCGGCACGAACATCGTCGCCTCCATGGTGGTGTTCGAGGACGGCCTGCCGAAGAAGGACCAGTACCGCCGCTTCAACGTGACCGACTCGACCGACGACACCGAGTCGCTGTACCAGGTGCTCAGCCGCCGGCTCGGCTACCTCGCGGACGCCCCGCT
>DATCMN010000358.1:0-3097 GCA_036563405.1 Naasia sp.
AAAACTCGCGCTCACGCTCGCAGTACGCACTCCTGCGCCATGCGGCAGTGGCCACGCCGATCACTAGATGGGCGGTCGCAAACTCCCGCCGGATGACTTCCCAGTGCTCGCGACCCACTGGGATACCGACGTCTTGGCCGACATCATCGTTGCCGGGGTCGTCCATCCATACCTCGTGCCCCGCAGCGACGAGAAGCGTACGCAGTTCCTGGGCTGCATCAGCGTCGGCGTGGGCGTACGAGATGGCGATGTCGGCCACGCTTAGTCGTCTCCGATGTTGAAGGCCAGGCGCTCCGACTCCGTGAGGGAACGAGGAGGGACCAGGGGCGCGTCGATATTGCCATCCGCGTTTATCGGTAGTGAAGTGATCGTGCCTATTGAGCTGATCAAGACGACGGACCGACTGTCGTCGGCGAAGTCAACGTCCGAGAATGGCAGTCCAGCTTTTGTCGTAGTCCTGAGAAGGATCGCTCCGTCGTCCACTCGGATAACTTCCACTCCCGCTCTGCTCACGTGCGCCACTAGGGAGGCGTCGCGCGATAGGCGCAGGGCCCCTTCCCCCATCACGCTCCCCGCGGGCACGACGGGCGCGAGGGCCCGAGAGCCTGAGGCGGCGAGGAGCCGAAAGACGGCGCCGGAATCTGTCAGGAGGAACAAGTGCCGGTCGCCGAATTCGGCGGCGACGATCGTCGTGCTTGGTCCCGCCTCGTGCGTGACCAGCGCTGCTAGGTCTAAGTCCTGTTGGCCCGGGCGGTGCAGGAGGCCGTCCACCGTGACCACGGCCGCCTTTCCATCCGAGTAGGCCGCCACAGCAAGAGGATTTGAAGCCGAAGCGAAGGGCGTTCCCTCTGGGTGCAAGGCCCCCTTGTCCCACACCAAGAGCTCAGTCGCGGTTGCAACCGCGAGAGTGGCCCCCCTTCCGTCCACAGCGGGAAGGATCACACCCATCCCGGCTCCATTCGCTACACATGGCAGCGCATGTGAGACTCTCCTCTCGGGCTCGGTCTTCCATGTCCGACCGCGCTCGGTGACGTAAATGGAGATCGTTTCGGTATTTGGGTTAGCGATGACGAGGCGCGAGCCGTCGGACGAAAGGAAGGAGCGGCTGAACACCCCGCCGAAGGACGATTCGGTTGTTTCTTGGGGATCGGCGATCTCTACAATCCCGGCGAAGGCCTCGCCCGCAACGACCGCTACCGCCCCAGCAGCCGTCACTCGAATTTGCGCTCGAAGAGTGGCAGGCGGGAAGTCCGTAGTCGCCACGTCTTCTGTGAGGGCAGGCGTTGCCGTATCCCCCTGCACTCCGAGTTGCGTGAAGCCGCCGAGCTGGCTCAACTCAGCAGTCCGCCAGATGCGGAGGTACCTGTCCTGGCCGACTGTCGCAATATCACCATTCGGCAGCGAGGCAAGGCTCACTCGTCCGTCGAGATGCCCGCGGAACCGGATGAGGGGTTGCGCAGCACCGTGAGCCGAGTACAGAGCAACGGACCCGTTGCGATCTGCCGCCGCAAAGTAGCCCCCATCGAGAGCCTCTACTTCTACTGTTGCGTCGTCGGCTGCGTCCTCATCCGAACCGCGCTCTTCGCCGGCGAAGCGGAGCATCTGCAGGTGAGGAAAGCGGGCCGCGAGGGCAACCTCCCCACCATCGGCAACGGCGACGTCGGTGGCCCCATCGACGTCCCGCTCAGCGATGACGCTTCGCGAGTCCCGGTTCCACACGAAGACGCTGTCGAGGTTCGATACGGCGAGGACCCGGCCATCGGGGCTTGCTGATGCAGCGCGAATCGCAGATTCCGGCAATCCCGCGAGCAGGACGCGAGTCTCTCCTGACGCGACGCTAAGCTCGAGCACCTGTCCTGCGCCGCCGACCATTACTGCGTCGTCATCGAGCCACCCGAGCAAATGCTCCCCGGCCGCCCAGTCTTCTGTCCGCACAAGTTGGCCGGACATAGAGTCGAATACCTGCAGGAGTTCGACCGTCGCAACAGCTATGTGGGTGCCGTCGGGACTGACGGAAAGGCGTGCACCTTCCCCCTCGTCAGCCACGGCGTAGTGGAACCGATTGAGTTCCTTACCGAAATTGTCGTATACACGGACGACGTCGTCGAGGACTGAGGTGATGGCGATAGTGCCCGCAGTTGAAGCTGCGGAGACTCTCGATGGGAGGGTGTCGAGCGGAATCGAGCGGTGCGCAACGGAAGTCGAGACCACATTCCCCACTGCATCAACGACGGCGGGCTGTCCCTCCGCCAACTCTGAAGCACGAGCCGCGAAGATCAGCGGCAGGTCTGGGTCGATGCCGATCATGTCGGACGCGTATCCCACGAGTCGCCTGGCGTCGGCCTCGTCGGCGGCGGCCACAGACCGGTCGCCCGCGACCACCGCCTCTATCCCTTGGATGACCGCGATGCTTGCCCCGCCTGCCAGTAAAGCGCTACCCAATGCCAAGACAGCCAAGCCTGTCCGACGCCGTCTTCTCGAGTGCTCTCGACTGGCCAAGACGAAACGCCTGGCGACGGGCGCTCGACTCGGCGAGGCGACTGACGCGGCAGACTGAAGCAGGGCCAGCGCGCCCGGCTGTTCGTCAGCGGCAAGAAGCAGATGGGAGTCCTTCGTCCGTTCCCACGCAACAGCACGGTCGCCGAGCCGCTCCCAATCCAGGATCGTCTGCCCACCGTAGCGAAGAGCGAACGCTAGCCTGCGGGCGGCGACGGCGCCTAGTTTGCGTGGAGCAAGATGTGAGAGCTCCGGCAGGATCGCTGGGAACTCGTCCAGGAACGTCACCGGCAGCACCTCCCTGCCCCTGAGGAGTTCTTCGGGGGGCCGCGGAGCCGAGGCATCGGTGATGAGCACGACTAGCGGTCCCGGTCCGCCTTCGGAAAGCCCTACGCCCAACGAGTGCACTTGAGCGAGGAAATCCGCTGCTTCTTCGGTGATTTCCCCAACGACGAAGAGCCCGGCCTGATCACTATTGGGAACCGGATTGCGCGCGCCCGGTCGGATCGATGGATCCACGCCATCCCTCCGCAGCGGTTGAGTCAATCGTCAGATCGGCAGGGCAAGCCCGGCAAGTCGTGCGACAAATTGTGGACGCCCC
>DATCMN010000363.1:0-4466 GCA_036563405.1 Naasia sp.
ATGGGGGGATGTCACGACAGGACGAGGTCGACGGGATCGTCGAGGCGTGGCAGCGGGAGCGCCCGGAACTCGACTTCACCCCTCTGCAGGTGCTGTCCCGGGTCAACCGGCTGGCTCGTCAGCTGGAGCGCGCCCGGCGGGCGGCGTTCGCGACGGCAGGGCTGGAGTCGTGGGAGTTCGACGTGCTCGCCGCGCTGCGCCGATCCGGAACCCCCTACGAGCTCAGCCCGAAGGCGCTGCTGCAGGCGACGTACGTCACCTCCGGCACCATGAGCAACCGGGTCGATCGCCTCGTCGAGCGTGCCCTGGTGGAGCGCCGGATCGATCCGAGCGACGGGCGGGGCGTGCTCGTCTCCATGACGGACGCCGGTCGGCAGCGGGTCGACTCCGCGATCGAGACGCTGCTCGTGGCGGAGGCGGAGCTGCTCGACGGACTGTCGCGCGCCGACCAGGAGCGGGTCGCCGCCCTGCTGCGGAAGCTCAGCCACTCCTTCGACTCGGCGTGAGCGGCGCGCGCCGCTACTGCTCGAGCAGTTCGGAGAGCTCCAGCCAGCGGGACTCCAGCTCCGCCTCGCGCTCGCCCAGCTCGGCGCGCTGACGCTGCAGGGCGAGGAGGCCCTCGTAGTCCGTTTGGTCGTGCCCGGCGAACTCCTCATCGATCCTGGCCCGGTCGGCGGCGATCTTCTCCAGCCGGCGGTCGATTCCGGTGACCTCCTTCTCCGCGGCGCGTCGCTCCGCTCCCGCGAGAGCGGAGGGACCGGCGGTCCGGGCCGTCGCGGTGCCGGCTGCGGTCGCCGGAACGGCGCCGGCGGCATCGGCGGCGCGACGGAGCTCCAGGTACTGCTCGACACCGCGCGGCAGGTGCCGGAGTCGGTGCTCGAGCACGCCGTACTGCTGGTCCGTCACCCGCTCGAGCAGGTACCTGTCGTGCGAAACCACGAGGAGGGTGCCGGGCCACGAGTCGAGGAGGTCCTCCATCGCGGCGAGCATGTCGGTGTCCAGGTCGTTGGTGGGCTCGTCGAGGATCAGCACGTTGGGCTCGCCGAGCAGGATGAGCAGCAGCTGGAGGCGGCGCTTCTGGCCGCCGGACAGATCCTTCACCGGCGTCGACAGCTGGGCGCTCGTGAAGCCGAGTCGCTCCAGCAGCTGGCCGGGCGTGAGCTCCACGGCGGATGAGCCGGTGCCGGCGACGTAGGAGGTGCGGAGCCGGCCGACGACGTCGCTGACCCTGTCCTCGGCGTACGGCTCCAGCTCGTCGAGCTGCTGGGAGAGCACCGCGATTCGCACGGTCTTGCCGCGCTTGGCCCGCCCGGTGGTGGGGGTCAGCTCCCCCGAGATGATGCGCAGCAGGGTGCTCTTGCCTGCACCGTTCGCGCCGAGGATCCCGGTCCGCTCGCCCGGGGCGATCCGCCACTCGACGTCCTCGAGCACCGGCGGCCCGTCCGGGTAGCGGTAGCCGACGTGCTCGAGGTCGACGACGTCCTTGCCGAGCCGGGCTATCGCGAGGCGGCTGAGCGACACCGAGTCGCGCACGGGCGGCTCGTTCTCGATCAGCTGGTTGGCGGCGTCGATCCGGAACTTGGGTTTCGAGGTCCGGGCCGGCGCGCCGCGGCGGAGCCAGGCGAGCTCCTTGCGCATCAGGTTCTGGCGCTTGGACTCCATCGCAGCCGCCTGGCGGTCGCGCTCCACCCGCTGCAGCACGTAGGCGGCGTAGCCGCCCTCGAACGGCTCGACCAGGCGGTCGTGCACCTCCCACGTGGCCGTGCACACCTCGTCGAGGAACCAGCGGTCGTGGGTGACGACGATGACGGCGCCCTGCGTCGCGGGCCAGCGGCTGCGCAGGTGGCCGGCCAGCCAGGCGACGCCCTCCACGTCGAGGTGGTTGGTCGGCTCGTCGAGGAGCAGCACGTCCCAGTCGCCGACCAGGAGCGCGGCCAGCGAGACGCGCCGGCGCTGGCCGCCGCTCAGCTCGGTGAGGTCGGCGTCGAAGGCGAGGTCGGGGACCAGCCCGGAGAGGACGTCGCGGACGCGGGGGTCGCCCGCCCACTCGTGCTCGTCGGTCTCTCCGACTATCGCCTGCCCGACGGAGGTGGCCGCCCCGAAGTCGTCGCGCTGGGTGAGGACGCCGATCCGGGTGCCACCGCGGCGGGTGACCCGGCCGGTGTCGGGCTCGAGGTCGCCCGCGAGCATGCGCAGGAGCGAGGTCTTGCCGTCGCCGTTGCGGCCGACGATGCCGATCCTGTCGCCCTCCGCCACGCCGATCGTGACGTCGTCGAAGATCACCCGCGTCGGGTACTCGAGGGAGAGCCGTTCGGCGCCGAGGAGGTGGACCACTGACTCCACGCTAGCCGCAAGTGCAACCCGGGCCGATTCGGTCACTCCGGGCCGGAACTGGCCCCGACTGACCGGACTGGCCCGGCTTGCGGCGGCGCTACTCGGGGAGGACGCGGGCGCCGTGCACCGGACCCGTCGCGCGGAGCACCGTGAGGCGGGCCGCGGAGAGCGCGATCTGCAGCGAGATCGCGGTGTCGAGGTCGGCGGTCAGGAAGGCGATAGTCGGGCCGGATCCGGACACGATCCCGGCGAGGGCGCCGTTGCGCTCCCCCAGCTCGAGGACCCCGGCCAGGGACGGCGCCAGGTGCAGAGCGGGGGCCTGCAGGTCGTTGTGCAGGCTCTCCGCGAGCATGTGGGCGTCCCCGGCGCGGAGCGCCTGCAGCACGCCGGCGTCGACGGAGGGGACGGTGCTGACCGGGTAGATGTCGAGCGCGTGGCGCTCCCGGTGCCGGTCCAGCTCCTCGTAGACGACGGGGGTGCTCATCCCGTGGTCGGCGAGCACCAGCACCCAGTGGAACTGTCCCTTGGCGAGGGCGGGGCTCAGCTGGTCGCCGCGGCCGGTGCCGACCGCTGTGCCGCCCATCAGCGCGAACGGGACATCGGCCCCGAGCCGAGCGGCCAGGGTGTGGAGCTCCTCGCGGCCCACGTCGGTGCCCCACAGGGTGTCGCAGGCGACGAGGGTCGCCGCGGCATCCGCGGATCCGCCGCCCATTCCGCCCGCAATCGGCACGCGTTTGGTGATGTCGAGGCGCACGCCGCCGCGGTAGCCGGTGCGCCGGGCGAGCATCCGGGCCGCCTTGATGGCGATGTTGGAGCCGTCGGTGGCGAGACCCGAGCAGTCGACGGGCCCGTCGAAGCGGACCGAGAAGTCGGGGGCCGGGCTGGCGCGCACGTCCTCGCAGAGGGACACCGCCTGGTAGGCCGTCGCGACCTCGTGGTAGCCGTCCTCCTGGAGGCTGCCGACCCGCATGAAGACGTTGATCTTCCCCGGCGCCCGCACGAGCACGGGGGTGGCCGAGGCGGTCATCTCCCCAACCTAACCCGGCGGAGCAATGCTCAGCGCTTCCTAGAGCGCACGGGTGATGGCCAGGAAGTCGGCCGCCGTGAGCCTCTCGCCCCGCTGCGTCGGGTCGACGCCCGCGGCCACGAGGATCCGGCTGGCGGCCTCGGATCCGCCGAGCGGACCGGAGAGGGCCTGCCTGAGCATCTTGCGGCGCTGCCCGAACGCCGCGTCGACGAGGGCGAAGGCGCGTGCGCGCTCGTCCTCGGCACCGAGCGGCTGACCGTGCCGCTCGAAGGAGACCAGCACCGAGTCGACGTTGGGCACGGGCCAGAACACCTGCCGCCCCACCCGGCCGGCGATCCGGAAGTTCCCCCACCACGCCGCCTTCACGCTCGGCGAGCCGTACACCTTGGAGCCGGGGCCGGCGGCGATCCGCTCGCCCACCTCGGCCTGCACCATGACCACACCGGTGCGGATCGTCGGGAAGCTCTCGAGGAAATGCAGGAGCACGGGGACCGACACGTTGTACGGCAGGTTCGCGACGAGCCTGTCGGGGTCGGGCAGCGCGGTGATGCGCAGGGCGTCCTCGTGCAGCACCTGCAGCCGCTCGGCGACCTCCGACTCGGCCTGCGAGCGCACGGTGGCGGGCAGCTCCTCGGCGAGCCGGCGGTCGATCTCCACCGCTGTGACGCGCGCTCCGGCCTCGAGCAGCCCGAGGGTCAGCGACCCGAGTCCCGGACCGACCTCCACGACACGGTCGCCCTCCGCCACCCCGGCGATCCGCACGATCCGCCGCACGGTGTTGGGGTCGATGACGAAGTTCTGCCCGAGCTTCTTGGTCGGCGCCACGCCGAGCCGGTCCGCCAGCTCGCGGACCTCGGCGGGGCCGAGCAGCTCGGTCACGCGAGCGCGCTCGGCGCGGGGGCATCCTCGTCGGGCACCGGCGGGTTGTCGGTCCAGAGCCCGTACACCAGCTCGCTGTTGGAGGAGATCTGCGCGGCGAGCATGGACACCTCGGTGCCGACGTGCGCCGCCATCGCACGCAGCGTGTACGGGATCAGGTACGGCGCGTTCGGCCGCCCGCGCAGGGGCGTCGGCGTGAGGAACGGCGCGTCGGTCTCGACGAGGA
>DATCMN010000369.1:0-1734 GCA_036563405.1 Naasia sp.
CCCCGCCCTCATCGTGGTCTCCCTCTACCTCCTCCTCGCCGGGCACAACGCCCCGGGCGGCGGGTTCGCCGGTGGACTCGTGGCCGGAGCGGCACTCATCGCCCGCTACCTCGCGGCCGGCCGCATCGAGCTCGCCGCCGCGGCGCCGGTCAGCGCCGGGGCGCTCCTCGGCAGCGGCCTGCTGTTCGCGACGGGCACCGCGCTCGTGCCGCTGTTCTTCGGCGCCGACGCGCTCACCTCGACCTACCTCGATCTCGACCTCGGGTGGTTCGGGAAGGTCTCCTTCGTCACCTCGACGCTGTTCGACATCGGCGTCTACCTGGTCGTGATCGGGCTCGTGCTCGACGTCCTCCGCAGCCTCGGCGGCGAGGTCGACCGGCAGCAGGAGGAAGAGGAGGGCGGCTCCGCGACCCGGCTCGAGGCGGAGAGCACCCGGCGGAAGGCGGACGCATGACCGTCTCCCTCGCGCTGCTCGTCGCCATGGCAGTCCTGTACGCGTGCGGCGTCTACCTGCTGCTGGAGAAGAGCATGACCCGGGTGATCCTCGGCGTGCTGCTCGTGGGGAACGCCACCAACCTGCTGCTGTTGATGATGTCCGGGCCGTCCGGTGCCGCTCCCATCGTCGACGGCGAGGAGGCGGGGCCGTTCTCCGACCCGGTGCCCCAGGCGCTGATCCTGACGGCGATCGTCATCACCTTCGCCGTCAGCGCGTTCCTGCTCGCCCTCGTATACCGCTCCTGGAGGCTCGCTCAGAAGGATGAGGTCCAGCTCGACGAGGAGGACGTGGCGCTCGGCACCCGCGACACGCAGCCCGCCGAGGAGCCGGACAGGGGCGAGGACGACGACCAGGACGAGGAACCGCACGCCGACCTGGAGACCGCCGATCAGCCGGGGCAGGAGGACCGGTGAACGCCGCGCTCCCACTGGTGCCCCTCGTGGTGCTGCTGCCGCTCATCGCGGCCGCCGTCACCCTCCTGCTCGGCCGTCACGACCACTGGCAGCGGTGGATCACCGTGGGCGTGCTCGCCGCCGTGCTCGGCATCGGCATCGTCCTGCTGGTCGAAGTCGACCGGAACGGGCCGCTCGTGATGGAGGTCGGCGGCTGGGCAGCGCCGTTCGGCATCGTCCTCGTCGCCGACCGCCTGTCCGCGCTCATGGTGTCGGTCTCCGCCGGCGTGCTGCTCTCCGTCCTCCTCTTCTCGGTCGGCCAGGGCCTCGCGGACGACGACGACGAGACCCCGGTCTCGATCTACTACCCCAGCTACCTGGTGCTGTCGGCGGGCGTCATGAACGCGTTCGTCGCGGGCGACCTCTTCAACCTCTACGTGGGCTTCGAGATCCTGCTCGTCGCGAGCTACGTGCTCATCACGCTGGGCGGCACCGAAGCGCGCATCCGCGCGGGCACGACCTACATCGTGGTCAGCCTGCTCTCATCGGTGCTCTTCCTCGGCGCGATCGCGATGATCTACGGCGCGACCGGCACGGTCAACATGGCGCAGATCTCGGAGCGGGTCGCCGACCTGGCCCCGGAGCTGCAGACCCTCCTGCACGTGATGCTGCTGCTCGCCTTCGGCATCAAGGCCGCCGTGTTCCCGCTGTCGTTCTGGCTGCCCGACTCGTATCCGACCGCCCCGGCGCCCGTCACCGCGGTGTTCGCGGGCCTGCTCACCAAGGTGGGCATCTACGCGATCCTGCGCACCGAGACGATCCTGTTCCCGACGCCCGAGCTCAACG
>DATCMN010000370.1:0-3145 GCA_036563405.1 Naasia sp.
TCGTCCTGCCAGGGCACCGAGGGGTGGGCGAGGATCACCTGCAGCTCGGGGTGGTCCGCGGCCACGTCGTCGAGGAGCATCGGATTCGAGTAGCGCAGCCGGAAGCGGCCGCCGCCCGGTGTTCCGGCACCGATGCCGGTCTGACCGGTGTGCACGAGGGCCGGGATCCCGAGCTCGGCGATCGCCTGCCAGAGCGGCGCGTACTCCTCGGCGCTGGGGTCGAAGCCCTGCACTGTGGGATGCAGCTTGACGCCCCGCGCGCCGTGGTCGACGACCAGCTCGCGGAGCAGGTCGACGGCCTCGGCCCCGAGCCGCGGGTCGACCGAAGCGAACGGGATCAGCACGTCGGCGTTGTCGGCCGCCTGCCCGACGATCTCCGCGCTCGGGATGGGAAGCTGACCCAGCTGCGTGCGGGCGTCGACGGTGAAGACAACGGCCGCCATGCCTAGCTCCCGGTAGAGGGCTGCGACGCCGGCGAGGTCCGGGCGCACGCCGTCGGTGCGGAAGTAGCGTGTCGCCGCCTCGGCGAGCGCGTCGGGAAGCGAGCTGTGCCCGTCGGCGCCGACCTCGATGTGCACGTGGACGTCGAGAGCGCGGAGGCGCGCGACGTCGATCGCGGGCGTGTACACGGCGGGCGTCAGCGGGCCGAGCGGTCGGAGCGGTCGAGCTCGGCGGGAAGCGGCGGGAAGGTCTCGCCGACCGCCTGCGCCTCCGCGACCAGGCGAGGGGCGAGCTGACCGGCGATCGCATCGGCGGTCCAGCCGCCGGCCGCGAACTCGGTGAGCACCGGCTCGGGGTGCGACCACAGCTGGATCCTGTCGCCGCCGGCCCCGATCACCTGCCCGTTGATCCCCGCCGCCTCGTCCGAGGCCAGGAAGACGACGAGTCCCGCGACGTCGGCCGCTGTGCCGAAGCCGAGGTCCTTGCGGTAGAAGTCGGGCATGGGCTCGCCGGCGTCGTCGGCCTCGATGGCGGCGGTGAAGTAGGGGATGGTGCGCGTCATGGCGGTCGCGGCGACCGGGACGACGGCGTTGACGAGCACCCCGGCGCGCGCCATCTCGAGCGCCCACGTGCGGACCATGCCGACGATGCCCGCCTTGGCGGCCGCATAGTTCGTCTGGCCGAAGTTGCCGCGCTGTCCCGTCGGCGAGCCGATCGTGATGATCCGGCCCTGCACCCCGTGCTCCTTGAAGTACGCGTACGCCGCACGGACGCAGGTGAACGTTCCGCGCAGGTGCACCCCGATCACCTGGTCGAAGTCGTCGTCGCTCATCTTCAGCAGCGACTTGTCGCGGAGGATGCCGGCGTTCGTGACCAGGATGTCGAGCCCGCCGAACTCGGCGACGGCCGCGTCGACGAGCTGCTGTGCCACCTCGGAGGAACCGACAGGGGCGACGACGGCGGTCGCGGATCCGCCCGCCTCGCGGATGGCGGAGACGGTGGCCTCCGCCGCCTCGGCGCTCACGTCGTTGACGACGACGGCGGCACCCGCGGCGGCCAGCGCGAGGGCGTACGCCTGGCCGAGACCGGCGCCGCTTCCGGTGACGATGGCGGTCTTGCCGGTGAGGGACACGGTGGATGACGCAGTCATGATGGCTCCTTCGCGAACGACGGGATTAGACTACAGGCTCAATCATTGAGATATACAACGATTCGAGCGGATGGCGATGCGCGCACCCGAGAACGAGCCGGCCGAGCCCGTCGCGGCTGTCGAACCGGACCTCGCCGGCGAGATCGAGTTCCTCACGGTTCGCGCGGCCGCATCCGGCACCCGGCTCGCTCGCGCCCGGCTCCGGCCGCTCGGCCTCAACGTGCGCTCCTATTCGGTGCTCGCCCTGGCGGGGTCCGGGGACGGCTGGTCGCAGCGGGCCATCGCGGCGTACCTCGACCTCGATCCGAGCCAGGTGGTGAGCCTCGTCGACGAGCTGGAGGCGAAGGGGCTGCTCACCCGCGAGGTGGATGCGGCCGACCGGCGGGCGCGCCGCGTTCGGGCGACGCCCGCGGGGACGGACCTGCTGGTGCACGCCCGGCAGGCCGCCGCCGAGGCGGAGGATGAGGCCCTCGCCGCCCTCGCCCCCGAGGAGCGGGCCGTCCTGCTGCGCCTCCTGCGGAGGATCGTCTTCGCGGAGGACTGAGCGGGACCGCACATCACGGCACGAGCAGGGTCCGCAGGGCGACGCCGGTATCGAGCTCGTCGAGCGCGGCGCCCGCCTCCCGGAGCGACCGGCGGCCGGAGATCAAGGCGTCCAGCTCCACGTCGCCCGCCATGTACCGGTCGACCAGCATCGGGATGTCCCGCGACGGCCGCACGCCTCCGTAGTTCGAGCCGAGGATGCGCTGGTCCGCCTCGGCGAGTACGAGCGGCTCGAACGACGCCCGAGCACCGGAGGGCGGCAGGCCGACGACGACCGCGGCGCCGCCGAGGCCGAGCATGCGGATCGCCTGCTCGGTGGTGGATGTTCGCCCGATGGCGTCGAATGCGAAGTCGACGCCATCCGGGAGCAGCTGACGGAGCTGGTCTGCGGAGTCGCCGGCGGACGCGTCGATCCGGTCGGTCGCGCCGAACCGGACGGCCAGGCTCGTCTTCGCGTCGAGCACGTCGACGGCCACGATGCGCTCGGCTCCCGCGAGCCGGGCTCCTTGCACCACGTTGAGTCCCACCCCACCGCAGCCGATCACGGCGACGGTCGCGCCCGCGGGCACCTGAGCTGTGTTGACGACTGCCCCGATCCCTGTTGCGACGGCACAGCCCACGAGCGCGATGACGTCGAGCGGTGCGTCCTCCCGCACCTTGATCGCGCCGGAAGCGGGAACGACGACCTCCTCCGCGTAGGAGGAGACACCGAGGTAGTGGTGCAGCCGCTCGCCGCCGAGAGACAGGCGGGACGTGCCGTCGAAGAGCACTCCCTGCGGGGCGATGAGGTTCGCCACAGTCGCGCAGCGCGCTTCGTGGCCGGCGAGGCAGTTGCGGCAGGATCCGCACGGCGGCACCCAGGAGAGCACGACGTGGTCGCCCACCGCGAGGGAGAGGACCCCCTCGCCCAGTTCGACGACGGTGCCGGAGCCCTCGTGCCCCATCACCAGCGGCGCCGGGGCATCCCACTCGCCGCGCCGCACGTGCAGGTCGGAATGGCAGACGCCGGCG
>DATCMN010000377.1:0-2343 GCA_036563405.1 Naasia sp.
GAACTCGTCCATGTTCGTCTTGCCGAGCGGGATGAGGTTCGCCGAGCGGAGCCGAGCGACGACCGTGGCGTCATAGGGCGGGATCCAGCCCTCGAGGATCTTGGATGCCGCGGTCGAGGGCATGTCCTTGGTGCAGAGGACGTCCTTGATGGCCACCGGGACGCCGCCGAGCGGGCCGACGTCGTAGCCCTCCGAGCGGAGGCGGTCGACCTCCTCGGCCGTCCGCAGCGCGGCGTCGTTCGCGACGTGCAGGAAGGCGTGCAGGTCGCCGTCCACCTCACCGATCCGGTCGAGGGACGCGCGGGTCGCCTCGACGCTCGACACCTCGCCGGCGTTCAGCAGGTCGGCGAGGTCGGCGGCGTTCAGGCGGGTCAGGTCGTCGGCCATCACTGCTCCTCCCCCAGGATGGCGGACACCCGGAACCGGCCGTCCGCGGAGTCTGGGGCGCCGGCGAGCGCCTGCTCGGGGGTCAGCACCTCGCCGACGACGTCGGGCCGGAACACGTTCTGCAGCGGGATCGGGTGGCTCGTCGCCGGAACGTCGGGCGTGGCCACCTCGGTGACCTTGCGGACACTCTCGACGATGGAGCGGAGCTCCTCGGCCAGGTGGTCGATCTCCTCGGGCGTCAGGGCTATCCGGGCCAGGTTCGCGAGGTGCTGGACCTGGTCAGCGGTGATGGCGGACGTCTCGTCGGGCATGCCTTTCATCCTAGGAGCGCCGCCCGCGCTCCTCCGCCGGTCCAGCCGCTAGCGGACGGAGGAGGTGTCGGGCGCGAGCGCGAGGGTCTTGCCGACGTCCGCGGCGACGCCCTCGGTGACCCAGTCGCCCCGGTCGATGCCGATGAGCGACAGATTCCGCAGCGACTCCGTGCCCGGCTCGAGGTACCAGTCGTGGCCCACCGAGGCGCTCAACGCGACCCCGGTGAGCGGGTCGACCGCACCCGAGACGCTCATCGTGCGGGCACCGAACTGCTCCGAACCCGGGTCGACGCCGAAGAACGCCGTCTGCACCACGGGATCCCAGGCCGCCTCGCCCACCCACACGCTGCCGGCGGGCACCGCCAGGTCGTCCACCGAATCGGCGCTGCCGCCCGGGGACCCCATCATCGCGAGAGCGTCGAGCCGCATGTCGTCGCGGGACAGGGCCAGCATCGCCGCGGTGGCCCCGTACGAGTGCGCGAAGACCGAGATGTGCGGCTCGTCGTCGCCTCGCAGGTCGCGGAGCCCGTTCACCGTGCCCGACAGGAAGGTGGCCCCCTCCTCCGCGAGGTCGAGGCCCACGACGTTCGTGACGTCCGGCGTCTGGTAGCCGATCCACGAGACAGTGGCCACCGTCGCATCCTCGCCGAACATCTCCAGCCACTCGTTCTGCGCGGTGTAGAGGTCGGCGGTGACCTTGGTCCACTCCGTCATGTGCTCGCGGATCGAGAGCAGGGCGCCCGGCACGAGGAGCGACACGTAGTCGGCCGTCTCGAGCTCGCCGAGCACCACCGCGGCCCGGCCGGGCATCGCGGTGTCGAGCAGGAGCAGCGTGCGGTCCGGGCCGCCGGGTGTCTCATCGAGGGAGGCCTCGATCTTCTCGAGCATGCCGACCCGCGTGGCGAGCTCGGTGGCGGCGCCGCGGCCTGCCGAACCGCGGAGGTCGGCCCGCAGCTCGGTCAGGGCGCGGTCCAGCGTGCTGCGGTTCGCCGCGTCACGCACCTCGTAGGGCACGCCGTCCAGGTTCCCGACGAGGCTCGGCGCGGCTCGCGTCAGCTCACCCTGCTCGGTGCGGGACAGCGCGTCCCACCAGGACGTGACGTCCGAGGGCGACGGTGCGGCCTCCAGGAACTGGCGGACCAGCTCGGGGTGACCGTCGACCAGCGTGCGGAGCTCCGCCGGCTCCACCTCGTCGAGGTCGCGGAGGAGCTGCAGGGGCTCGAGGGACGCGGCGAGAGCGAGGTCCACGGTCACCTCGCCGGTGCGCGGATCCTCGCCGAACACGAGCGGCGCGCAGAACGCGGGCGCCGCGATCGAGGCGGCGGAGGCGCCGGACGCGGGTGCGGACGCCTCGGCGGGGGCCACGGAGGTCGCGGCGGCGAGCGCGAGCGCGACGGCACTCAGAAGCATCGCTGTCCCCCCTGCCCGATCCCTGCCCGACAGTCGATCGCGCGCGAAGCGATCGGCCGTGTACGGGTGTGGCCCCCATGGTAGGGACGCGCGTGTCCCCCGGGCAGTCCCCCGCCGGCCTCGGCCGAACCGTCGCCCGCGTCGCCCGGCGCCGCGCCGCGACATCACGCGGCTCGAACCCTCTAGTTGAGGTCGAAGGACACGAGCGCGCCCCCGGAATGGGGCGATGGCGGGC